>NZ_JBBMXH010000089.1:0-20720 GCF_037996725.1 Xenorhabdus entomophaga | reverse complement strand
AGCGCGGTGGTCCCACCTGACCCCATGCCGAACTCAGCAGTGAAACGCCGTAGCGCCGATGGTAGTGTGGGGTCTCCCCATGTGAGAGTAGGGCACTGCCAGACATCAATTAAAAGCCGGTTGCCGGTACAAAAGGCAGCCGGAAATAGAAATTCGGTGGTGCGGTAGTTCAGTTGGTTAGAATACCGGCCTGTCACGCCGGGGGTCGCGGGTTCGAGTCCCGTCCGCACCGCCACCGTATTTAGGGGCGTAGTTCAATTGGTAGAGCACCGGTCTCCAAAACCGGGTGTTGGGAGTTCGAGTCTCTCCGCCCCTGCCAGTTAACAACTAAGTAATAATTGATATAGCTTTCAGATTAATAGCCCAGCTAGCTTTAGCTGGGTTTTTTCTTTATTTGTCATCCTTCTTTTTTCTGTCATTTCTCCGTGTAGTTTCTATCTAATTTAATTGCAGGCTTTGTTCTCCTGCGCATTCTCCTATTTTTACTATAAAAGCAACCCTCAGGCAGTTATAGGTGCTTTTTCAACAGGAATTTTTAATAACTGTTGGATAAAGGCCTGTTGATCACTGCTTTGCAGCCACACAGCATACAGTGGTCGTTCTATTAACTCATTATCAAGTGAGGCTACGAGTTTTGGGTATTTTTCTTGCCAGTGTATTGGGAGGAAGGTTGCAGCATTCACGCTATCCAACAATTCTCTCGCAATATGTGCTGATGTGGTTGTAATGATAGGAGGATGATCATGCTTTAAAATTTGTTGTTCTTGTTGATGGAAATCAGCGCCCCATTCCAACTTAATGTAGTTCTTAACGCCTTTCTCAAGATTGCGCTGGGTCGTTAATAGAACAAGCTGGATGTTACCAATCAACTGACTTTGGAACTCATCCATTTTTGGCGGCTCCGTGGTAATTAAAAGATCTAATTCACGAGAATGTAATTGTTTGACCAGTGATTGGCGCGTAGATACCAGAGATTCGATTCTCGTTTCTTGATGGAATTTGTAAAACGTATTTAACCAGGATGTCAGGTAGCCTTCCCATAGGGAGGCTGTAGCACCAATGGAAAGTTTTGTATGTTGGGCAACGTAGTTGATTTCTTTCTTTGCTAATTGCCAAGTATTCATTAGCGACTCTGCATAGGGCACAAGGCGCTCTCCGGCCGCAGTTAAGCGGATATTATTGCGATGCCGTGTGAATAAATTGGTTCCCAATTGATTTTCGAGTTGTCGGATCCGAAAGCTAACAGCAGATTGTGTTAGATAAAGCGATTCAGCTGCCCGACCAAAGTGACGAGTCTTACTGACTTCCAAAAAGGTTTTCAGTAATTCAGTGTCCACATGTATCTCCAATAGTTTTTGTCGTTAAGATTTAAATATTTTGTTTTACAGAATGTCAAGCCTCCCTAATACTCCGCGCCATAATTGGTATGACATTAGAGTTAGGAGTGTGTCAGATGGCTGAAAGCTTCATCACGACTAATCGTTTTTTTGATAATAAAAACTATCCACGTGGATTTTCCCGTCATGGTGATTTCACCATCAAAGAGGCCCAATTGCTAGAACGTTATGGTCATGCGTTCAATGAATTGGATCTTGGTAAACGTGAACCTCAAACAGAAGAAGAAAAACTGTTTGTTGCAGTTTGCCGAGGTGAACGTGCACCTGCAACGACAGAGGAAAAAATATGGACTAAATATTTGGCAAAAATTAGCCGTCCAAAACGTTTTCATACTCTTTCCGGCGGGAAACCGCAGGTAGACTCCACAGAGGACTATACCGATACTGATGATTAATACCAGCATTGATATTAATCATCTATCAAGAGGGGCAAATTGCCCCTCTTCTAATCTACCCAGTCTGTTTTTGTAGTTGAATAAGTAACCTATCCATACATCGGTAGCTGAGTGCTTCCATAATATCTGGTTTTTCTATTTCTTTTTGTTCTTTTAAATCTGCGATTGTACGGGAAACTTTGAGTATTCTGTGCCAGGCACGTATAGATAGCCCCAATTTCAATAAAGTATTTTCCAGAAAAATGGCATCTTCAATTTTAATTTTGCAGATCTTTTCAGTTTGTCTGCTATTGAGATGAGCATTGATATACCCGCATCGCTCTATTTGTATGTTTCTGGCGGTTTGTACCCGTTTTTTAACTTCATGGCTACTTTCTCCATGTTTTACTGATGACTGGCTGAGAATTCCGGGCGGAAGCAAAGGAACTTCAATCGAAAGATCAAAACGATCTAAAAAAGGGCCTGAGAGTTTGGAAAGGTAACGCAATACCTGTTGCGGACTACTTCTGTTATGTAATCCCTGATGGTAGCCAGTTGGGCTTGGGTTCATGGCCGCAATCAGTTGAACTTGGGCGGGGAAACAGACTTTTGCTCTTGCTCGGGATATGACTATTTCACCGGACTCTAAAGGCTCACGCAGTGCATCAAGAACGCTTCGATTAAATTCAGGTAATTCGTCCAGAAATAACACACCATTATGAGCAAGAGAAATTTCTCCGGGTTTAGGTATTGAACCGCCGCCAACGAGAGCGGCCATTGATGAACTGTGATGAGGCGCTCTAAATGGCCGTGTATGCCATTTTTGAGGGTTAACTGGATTACCAACTAAGCTTTTGATTGCTGCGACATCTAGCGCTTCCTGATGCGTTAATGGAGGTAGCAAACTACATAACCGACTCGCAAGCATGGTTTTACCTGTTCCAGGAGGGCCAAGTAGCAGAAGATTGTGACCACCGGCGGCAGTAATTTCCAGTGCTCGTTTTGCCTGCTCCTGCCCGATAATATCCTGCATATCTAAGATAGATGATTCGGTTTGTATTTCTATGGGGGAAGGGGAGGATAAAGAAGTTTTGTCTCCCTTCAGGAAATGGCAGATTTGAAGTAAATGGTTTGCTATTAATGTTTCGTTTTGGGACAAGATTGCCAGTTCAGCTTGGTTCTCTGAGGAGAGAATAAGTTGCCTTCCTGCCTTTTTTGCACTCAATGCGGCTGGGATAGCTCCCGTGACTCGTCGTATTTCACCAGAAAGCGCTAACTCTCCTAAAAATTCATAATGGTGCAGCTTATCTGTTGTGATTTGCTCTGATGCTGCCAAGATTGCTATAGCGATAGGTAAATCATATCTTCCTCCTTCTTTGGGGAGATCTGCGGGTGCTAAATTGACAGTTATCCTTTTAGGGGGATAAGTAAAACCGCTATTGATCAGAGCGCTTCTGACACGATCTCTGGCTTCCTTAACAGTCGTTTCAGGTAAGCCAACGAGTGTTAAACCGGGTAAGCCATTACTGATATGTGCTTCTATTGTGACGATTGGAGAATCGATACCAATTGTTGCCCGTGTATGAATGACAGCGAGTGTCATGATGCTCTCCTTAGCAAGAAAGTGGCTATCATGAATCGATAAAAAATAATAAAAAGTCGTCTTTGCTTATTTTGCGAAAAGGCTCGTAAATATATTTAATATTTCGACTGTTGTGTGATTATTTTTTATTTAGAGATAGATAATAACTTAATGTTATTTATGAATAATGTAACAATCAGGAGCCTTCCGCTAACACCTTCTTAAGGCATACAGATATCATGTCTTTTAAACTATTTTACTTATTTTATTAATTATTTTTTCTAATGTTTCTTTGTGCCGTATTTTATTGATGGCAATAACTATTAACCAACTATACTAATTTTGGTTGTGTTGTTATGTCGTATTATCTTTAGCTAGATGATTAACTTGTTTTTTTATTATTTAGTTTATTAAATATTTTATAAAACAAACAGATATCGATCATTTTCGAGCGAAAAAGTAATAAATTTCAGTGGATTTATCTGTTTATATATCTATCTGAATGAAAAATATAAATAAAATAATTTTGTTATGAAAAAATAAAAATAATCATTGTCAATGATCACAGAAAGTGGTAACTCTTAAATATACGTCAAGCATACGAGTTAAAACGAACAAAATTATGAACGCATTTGTCCTAGTGATTAGCCTAATTATTGTGAGCGTGGTGGTGATTATTCCACCGTGCGGGGCTGCACTTGGACGAATGAAGGCTTAGACAGAAAAATAGCCGGATTCAAAAAAGACCCCCGCACCGAAAGGCGCGGGGGTCTTTTTTTTGGCACGGTTTTTAGCACCTGACAACAAGAATAACACAACATCACAACGGCCAATTGCAAGGTAAACATAACAGGGGAAGCGGCAATGAACGGGGCACAATCGGTTATAGAAGCATTACGAACGCAGGGAATTGAAAAAGTTTTTGGTTATCCCGGCGGGGCTATTATGCCGGTTTACGATGCGCTGTATGACGGGGGAATTGAGCACGTGCTATGCCGTCATGAACAAGGGGCAGTCATGGCAGCAATCGGCTATGCCAGAGCAAGTGGTAAGCCAGGAGTCTGCATCGCAACATCAGGGCCGGGTGCAACAAATTTAATCACGGGGTTAGCTGACGCATTGTTGGATTCTGTTCCTGTTGTGGCGATTACCGGTCAGGTGAGTTCTGAATTTATAGGGACGGATGCCTTTCAGGAAATCGATATGTTGGGAATGTCCCTGTCCTGCACAAAACACAGTTTTCTTGTGGACTCACTGGAAAAATTACCCCAAACCATGGCTGATGCTTTTACGATTGCCACGAGTGGACGTCCCGGCCCTGTTTTAGTTGATTTACCGAAAGATATCCAACTGGCTCAAGGTGATTTTGCGCCGTATCTGGTATCAGATTTATCAGACTCTCCGACATTTCCATTCCCTGAGCAAGAGCTGGATCTGGCTCGTCAACTGTTGGCGTTATCGTGCAAACCCGTCTTGTACGTAGGCGGAGGCGTTGGAATGTCTGGCGCCGTTCCTGAATTACGCAGTTTTGTTGCAGAAACAGGAATACCTGTCGTTTCTACCTTGAAAGGTTTAGGTGCTGCGGATCCTGAGCATGAGTGTTATTTGGGTATGTTAGGGATGCACGGAACCAAAGCGGCTAATTTTGCTGTTCAATCCTGTGATTTATTAATTGCCGTTGGTGCTCGTTTTGATGATCGCGTAACAGGAAAGCTGAATACCTTTGCTCCTCATGCCAAAGTGATCCACTTAGATATTGATCCTGCTGAGTTTAATAAATTACGTCAAACCCATGTTTCATTATTGGGTGATTTAAAAACATTGTTACCTCAGTTACAGCAATCTGTATCAATTCAGGACTGGCAGCAAGAAATCAAGCAATTAAAAAACGATCACGCATGGCGTTATGACTATCAGGGGAAAAGCATTTATGCCCCGCTGTTGTTGAAACAGATTTCGGATCGTGCATCACCTAATACTGTAGTTACAACTGATGTGGGGCAACATCAAATGTGGACTGCCCAGCACATGACATTTAGCCAGCCAGAGAATTTCATCACATCAAGTGGTTTGGGTACGATGGGGTTTGGCATTCCAGCGGCAATTGGCGCTCAGATGGCACGTCCTGAAGATACGGTTATCTGTATATCTGGTGACGGCTCTTTCATGATGAATGTTCAGGAGTTGGGAACAATCAAACGCAAACAATTGCCGGTCAAAATGATCTTATTGGATAACCAGCGATTAGGAATGGTTCGCCAGTGGCAGGAACTGTTTTTCGAAAAGCGTTACAGCGAAACGATCTTAACTGATAACCCGGATTTTCTTACGTTGGCACAAGCCTTCGATATTCCCGGACAAAGAATCACCGATAAAGCGCAAGTAAGTGAAGCTTTGGATGCTTTGTTCAACAGTGATGGCGCTTATTTATTACACGTATCTATTGATGAACTAGAAAATGTCTGGCCATTGGTTCCACCAGGCGCAAGCAACGACACCATGTTGGAGAAGTCATTATGATGCAGCATCAACTTGCTATTCAGGCAAAATTTTGTCCTGAGATTTTGGAACGAATTCTGAGAGTTACCCGTCATCGTGGATTTCAGGTACGCGCATTGAATATGGATCATACAACAGATAGTGATAATGTAAGCATTGAACTCACCGTGTCCAGCCAGCGTCCCGTTAATTTACTTTTTTCTCAATTGATGAAATTAGTGGATGTTGCTGGTGTTGAGATCCAACATAAAAAATCACAATTAATAAGCGCGTAGTGCGCAATCGAAGGAAGATTTAGAATGACAAAGCAAGCTGATTATATTTGGTTCAATGGTGAAATGGTGCCTTGGGCTGATGCTAAAGTTCACGTTATGTCCCATGCCCTGCATTATGGTACTTCAGTATTTGAAGGCATCCGTTGTTATGATTCTCACAAGGGACCTGTTGTATTTCGCCATCGTGAACATATGCAACGCTTACGTGACTCAGCCAAAATTTACCGTTTCCCAGTGAGCCAGAGTGTTGATGAGTTAATGGAAGCTTGCCGCGAAACACTTCGCAAAAATAAATTGGTCAGTGCTTACATTCGTCCATTGGTATTTGTTGGTGATGTTGGCATGGGGGTGAATCCTCCCGCTGGCTATAAAACAGATGTCATTATTGCAGCTTTTCCTTGGGGCGCTTATCTCGGAGAAGAAGCGTTGGATCAAGGTATTGATGCGATGGTTTCGTCATGGAATCGCGTAGCAGCAAATACTATCCCGACGGCAGCGAAAGCAGGGGGTAATTATCTCTCTTCCCTGCTGGTGGGGAGTGAAGCAAGACGTCATGGTTATCAGGAAGGCATTGCTCTGGATGTTAATGGTTATATTTCAGAAGGGGCGGGTGAAAACCTGTTTGAAGTAAAAGATGGAATTCTGTTTACACCGCCATTTTCTTCCTCAGCCCTGCCGGGGATCACTCGTGATGCGATTATCAAGTTGGCGCAGGATCTTGGCTTAGAAGTCCGCGAACAGACATTGTCTCGTGAATCACTCTATTTGGCGGATGAAGTATTCATGACAGGAACTGCGGCGGAAATTACGCCAGTTCGTAGCGTAGATGATATTCAGGTTGGTATTGGTAAGTGTGGCCCTATTACCAAAAAAATCCAAAATGCGTTTTTTGGCCTGTTTGATGGTACGACAGAAGATAAATGGGGCTGGCTGGATCCGGTTAATCCTTAATAAAAAATATACCCCCCCAACAGGCGGTCGTTCCCCGCCTGTTTTAATTGTTGAAGTTAATTAGATAAGACAGATTTGGGAGTAAAGACAATGCCGAAATACCGTTCTGCTACAACAACACATGGCCGCAATATGGCGGGAGCCCGTGCTTTATGGCGGGCAACAGGTATGACCGACGCTGATTTTGGGAAACCCATCATTGCCGTTGTTAACTCATTCACACAATTCGTGCCGGGCCATGTTCATCTGCGTGATCTCGGGAAGCTGGTGGCAGAACAGATTGAAGCATCAGGGGGAGTGGCGAAAGAATTCAATACTATCGCGGTTGATGATGGTATTGCGATGGGGCACGGCGGCATGCTCTATTCACTGCCTTCGCGTGAATTGATCGCAGATTCGGTGGAGTACATGGTCAATGCCCACTGTGCTGATGCCATGGTATGTATTTCTAACTGTGACAAAATCACACCGGGGATGCTTATGGCCTCCCTGCGCCTGAACATTCCGGTTATTTTTGTTTCCGGTGGCCCAATGGAAGCGGGTAAAACACGCTTATCTGATCAGATTATCAAGTTGGATCTGGTTGATGCCATGATTCAGGGAGCTAATCCAAACGTCAGTGATGAGCAAAGTGACCAAATCGAGCGTTCGGCTTGTCCGACATGCGGTTCTTGCTCTGGCATGTTCACTGCGAACTCAATGAACTGTTTGACTGAAGCCTTGGGGCTTTCGCAACCGGGGAATGGTTCACTGCTCGCCACACATGCAGATCGCAAAAATTTATTCATCAACGCAGGTAAGCGCATTGTTGAATTGACCAAACGTTACTACGAAGAAAATGATGACAGTGCCTTACCACGCAATATTGCAACTAAAGCCGCATTTGAAAATGCCATGATACTGGATATTGCGATGGGCGGTTCGACGAACACTGTTCTGCATTTATTGGCAGCGGCGCAAGAAGGTGAAGTTGATTTCACGATGGCAGATATTGATCGCCTGTCTCGTCAGGTTCCTCATTTATGTAAGGTTGCTCCAAGTACCCAGAAGTACCATATGGAAGATGTACACCGTGCTGGCGGAGTGATTGGTATTCTTGGTGAACTGGATCGTACAGGGTTACTGCATCGAAATGTAAAAAACGTCTTGGGTTTGGATTTGCCACAAACATTGGCTCAGTACGACATCATGCTGACAGAAGATGAAGGTGTTAAGAGCATGTATGCGGCAGGGCCGGCCGGAATTCGTACTACCCAAGCTTTCTCGCAGGATTGTCGTTGGCCATCGTTGGATAATGACCGTAAGAAAGGTTGTATTCGTGAGCGTGCACATGCTTACAGTCAGGATGGTGGTTTAGCTGTTCTGTTTGGTAATGTTGCTGTGGACGGTTGCATTGTGAAAACGGCGGGGGTGGATGAAGGCAGCTTGATTTTCCGTGGCCCTGCCAAAGTTTATGAGAGTCAGGAAGATGCGGTAGACGCGATTCTGAGTGGGAAAATCGTGGCAGGCGATGTGGTTGTCATTCGCTATGAAGGCCCGAAAGGTGGCCCCGGCATGCAAGAAATGCTCTATCCCACGACCTACTTGAAATCGATGGGGTTAGGCAAAAGCTGCGCGTTGATCACTGATGGCCGTTTTTCGGGAGGTACATCGGGGTTATCCATTGGTCATATCTCCCCAGAAGCGGCAAATGGCGGTTTAATAGGGTTAATTTATGATGGCGATATCATCAATATTGATATTCCAAACCGTAAAATCCAGTTGGATGTTAGCGAAAAAGAACTTGCTGAACGCACACAGGTTGAATTATCCCGCGGCGATGAGGCGTGGACACCTAAATTCAGGGAACGTCAGGTTTCTTTTGCATTGCGGGCTTATGCTTCACTGGCGACCAGTGCTGACAAAGGGGCTGTGCGCGATAAGGCTAAACTGGGGGGTTAATGGTGGCAGTTTATTCTCTTAATTCTGAACCCAAAGGAGCGGAATATCTCAAAGCCGCACTGAGTTCACCAGTTTATGATGTTGCACAAGTTACCCCGTTGCAGGAAATGAAAAAAATCTCTGCTCGTTTAAATAATACCATTTTGATTAAACGGGAAGATCGCCAGCCAGTGCACAGTTTCAAATTGCGTGGTGCATACGCGATGATTGCCGGTTTGAAGGGAGAGCAAAAAACCAAAGGCGTCATTACGGCATCGGCGGGCAACCATGCACAGGGCGTTGCGTTATCGGCCAGCAAGGTTGGTGTAAAGTCTATTATCGTGATGCCAATAGCTACAGCGGATATTAAAGTCGATGCAGTACGCGGTTTTGGTGGGGAAGTGTTGTTACACGGCGCAAACTTCGATGAAGCGAAAGCAAAAGCGATCGAAATGGCAAAAGAGCATGGCTACACCTTTATTCCCCCGTTTGACCATCCTACAGTAATCGCGGGTCAGGCAACTTTGGCGATGGAATTGTTGCAGCAGGATGTTTACCTTGACCGTATCTTTGTTCCTGTTGGTGGAGGGGGATTAATTGCGGGGGTTGCTGTTCTTATCAAACAACTTGTGCCTGAAATGAAAGTGATAGGTGTGGAAGCTGAAGACTCCGCTTGTCTGAAAGCCGCGCTGGAAGCTGGGCGTCCGGTTGATTTACCAAGGGTTGGATTATTTGCGGAAGGTGTAGCAGTTAAACGTATTGGCGATGAAACATTCCGTTTATGCCAGCAATATGTTGATGATGTCATTACGGTGGACAGTGATGCCATTTGCGCTGCCATGAAAGATATATTCGAAGATGTCAGGGCAATTGCTGAGCCTTCTGGTGCACTGGCACTGGCGGGATTGAAGAAATATGTTCAGCAACATCAGATTCAAGGAGAGCGGTTAGCGCATATTCTTTCTGGTGCCAACGTAAATTTTCATGGTTTGCGTTATGTTTCAGAGCGCTGCGAGCTGGGAGAGCAACGTGAAGCTTTGCTGGCAGTCACTATTCCTGAACAGAAGGGCAGTTTCCTGAATTTTTGCCAAATATTGGGAACCCGTGTTGTGACAGAGTTCAGCTATCGTTACTCAGACTCCACCGATTCAGGCAAAGCCTGTATTTTTGTCGGTATCAGATTAAGTCGTGGAAATGCTGAACGTCGTGAAATCATTGAAGAACTAAAAGCATCGGGATATCAGGTAGCTGATTTTACTGATGATGAAATGGCGAAACTGCATGTTCGCTACATGATAGGCGGCAGGCCATCCAAGCCATTGCAGGAACGATTATTTAGTTTTGCCTTTCCTGAATCTCCGGGGGCGTTGCTGAAATTTTTGCAAACATTGGGTACTCATTGGAATATCACCTTGTTCCATTATCGTAGTCACGGCACAGACTATGGGCGTGTATTGGCCGCTTTCGAGCTTTCAGGCTCGGAGTTATGCTTTGATCGCCATTTGGATGAGTTGGGCTATGAATATCATGATGAAACAGAAAATCCTTCATTTAAATTATTTTTGACTTAAGCAATTACAAGATAACCCCCTTTTGGGGGTTATTTATTGATTTTATTATTTATTTTCACTCCTTATTTTTATTTCTATGTTTTTTATCTGTGCTGGTTGGGTGGGCTAGCCAAATTAGAAAGAGCATGATCAGGAAAAGAAAGGCGAATAACCAATAAATTTCATTGGCAGCAATAATCAGCCCCTGATTAGTGATTTCGTGTGCCAATTTACTACTGATCTGAGCATGTGAGAGGCCAAATTGCTGCATATTTTCATAGGATTGGGTTGCAATGGGATTATAGTGGCTTACTGCTTGTGTAAGTTGGACATGGTGAACTGATTCACGGTTCGACCAAATAGTTGTTGTGATAGAAGTTCCCACCGATGTTGCCAGAGTGCGCAGGAAGTTGAACAAACTCACCGCAGAGGCAATTTTATCAGGTTTAATATCGGATAGGATGATGGCGTTAAGCGGCATAATCAGGCAGGCGATGGCGAATCCTTGCATAAATTGAGGCCAGGCTACGGCGGCAAAATCCATAGAACGTTCGAAAGTATAAGCCCGCCAGAAGAAGCACAAAGCAAAAACAATAAAGCTGAACATCACCAGATAGCGCATATCGATTTTTGAACCAAGACGACCAATAAGTGGTGCAAGAATGATTGGCATGATACCCAAAGGTGCCAGAACTAATCCTGCCCAAGTTGCGGTGTAGCCAAACACCATCTGTAATAACTGAGGTTGCAGAACAAGCGTCCCGATGTGAAGCAAAAACGCCAGACTGATACACACTGTTCCAATCGTAAAATTACGGGATTTAAATAACGATAAATCAATGATGGGGGAATTGTCAGTTAGCTCCCAGATAATCAGAAAAGTGAGGCAAACTACGGCGATGATGGCCAATGTAATAATTTCCGATGAGCTAAACCAATCAAGCTCTTTCCCACGGTCAAGTAACAACTGAAAGCAACCAACACCAGCAATCAATAAAATCAACCCTACCGCGTTAATCGGACTTGTTTCTGTTTTCGTTTCCCGATCCTTGAGTAATATCCAGGCGATAGCAACAATCGCCAAACCGAATGGAATATTAATCAAAAATATCCAACCCCAATGATAACTATCACTGAGCCAACCGCCGAGAATAGGGCCACAGACAGGAGCAACCACAATAGTCATTGACCACATCGCCAATGCCATGTTGCGTTTTGGCTGGGGATAGTTATTCAATAGTAAACTTTGTGAAAGAGGCATAATTGGGCCTGCGGCAACGCCTTGTACAACGCGTGATAAAATCAGCATTTCCAGGCTATTGGATATGCCACATAACCAGGATGCGATGATAAATAAAATTGTTGATGCTAAAAAGACACGAACCTCACCGAATCGTTTTGCCAGCCAACCGGTTAATGGAATGGAAATTGCATTGGCAACGGCAAACGAAGTAATTATCCAAGTTCCTTGAGAAGTGGAAGACCCCAGATCACCGGCAATGGTCGATATTGCAACGTTAGCAATTGTCAGATCCAGTATTTGCAAAAAAGCAGCCAGTGCCAAAGCCAGTGTCAACCAGCCCAGTTTTGCTCCTGATAATGGCTCATGTGACATATTGATCTCATCCTTTGCTGGTATTCATCGAAATAATGTCACTAATCAACGACTCAATTTCTTCGGTGTCGTAAGACAAAACATCGGTTTTATATACAATCCCTTGGCGAGGTGCCTGGGCGAGGACTATGCCGTCTTGATTTCTGGTATCAATAGAGGCGTGCATAGATAATCCGATGCGTAATGGGTAATCAATGAGCTGTTGTGATTCCAGAGTAATTCGGACAGGCAGTCGTTGGACGACTTTTATCCAGTTTCCAGTGGCATTTTGAGCCGGTAATAAAGAAAAGGCACTGCCCGTCCCCATATCCAAACCGACAACCTTACCTGTATAAGAAATGTCACTACCGTAAAAATCGCTGGTTAGTGTTACAGGTTGACCGATGCGAACATGGGTAAGCTGGACTTCTTTGAAGTTTGCCTCCACCCAAAGCTGGTCAGCAGGAACGATAACCATGAGAGGAGTCCCATTCTTAATTTGTGATCCTACTTGTACATTGCGACGAGACACATAACCTGTGACGGGAGCAACAATTCGGGTGCGCTGTAAGGTTAACCAAGCATCACGGAGCTGAGTTGCCGCCAGTTTAATAGGGGGCTGATGTTTCAGTGGTGTGTCGATAACCATTGCCTTGTTGGCATGATATTGTTGCTGTGCAAAACGCAGTTCAGACTTAGCCATCTGGACATTATTACGGGCATGGATCAGGCTTTCTTTCGCGATGGCCCCCGTTACTCCTAAATGTTCACGTCGTTTTAGATCATCTATTGCCTGCTGCAATTTTGTCTGTTTCAGGTCGATATTGGCTCGCAATTTCTCATTATCAATCATGACCTGATGAGTTTGCCGGACACTATTGGCAAGTACGTTTTTTGCCCGTTCAAAAGCGTGCTCAGAATCAGTGGCGTTCAAGCTCACCAAAATATCGCCTTGACGGACAAAATCAGTATTGTCAGCATGAATACTTGTTACGCTGCCTGAAATCTGTGCCATTACCTGCACCTGATTGCCAACGACGTAAGCATCTTCGGTTATTTGATAATGGCGCAGTACAGTAAACCAATAAGCGAGATAACCTAATCCAGCAGAGACAAATAGCAGGGTTGCAAGGAGAAGAGCCAGTTTACGTTTTGATTTTTTATCTGTAATTACTGACGATTTCGGCATTATTTTTTCCACCATTTTTTATCATCACAACTCGAAAATAGCGTTATTTATGTTTACCTGATGTTGGCTTTTAAAATGGGCTTAATGGAGAGGTAGATTAGTGGTGGGGGAAATTTTTTAATTGAATAAACTGGCTATCTTATCGTTTTTTCGAAGAAACCTTTCTGAGGCAAATATCAGAAAAAGCAATGCTGGCGTTTTTCAATTCAGAAGGGCTGAATCCATATAACATCACTCCTGTTCGGCTGAAATGTGCACTGTCAGAAAATCCGCTATGGGAAGCCAATCGCGTCAATGAATCTGGTGAGTTTATTTTTTCAAGTGCGTGATGGAAGCGTTTCCACAATAAATAACCACGGAAATTTGTTCCCATTTCCTGCCGGAATAAATGCAAAAATCGACTTTCCGAAAGAAAGAGATGACCTGATATTTTACTGGAAGAGATGCTTTTAACAGGTAATTCAGTAATAAGCATCGTCGCTTTTATAATTCGTGTATCCTGAGAACAAAGGCAGCCATCTATGTCATTCAAGCCTCTGTCATTCAACCAATTGCTTAGGACAAGAATATCTGGTGCTACGTCTGATTGTAAGCAATGGATGAAATAATCTGCGATTAAACGAGCGGAGTCTGGTTTGAGATAGATAATGTCGGCATTTTTAATTTGATGTAACAGCAAATGATATAAGGGATGAGCGGGGTCTATCAGAAAATTGAAACAGGATTTATTTTCAGAATGTAATCTATGTTTAATATTGCTGGCGATAATAAAACCATAGACTTGCTGTGATCCTTGTTCAGTATCAATTTTCATTTGTGAATAATCGTACGAAACACTCAATTGGATACAAGGATGGCGATGCCACTCTGTTTTCATATTATGAGAAAGCACTAGGTATTGTTTGTGATACTCATATAACCTGACTGCTTCAAGATGCCTGTCTATTTTTCGTCTCATATCGAGTGACCTATTCCCGGATTACAGCCGTCCGCAGATTACAACAGCTTCCAGAACGCCTTAACTAAAGGGTCGTTTAAACGTTTGCTCAGCGCACAAACACCCAATTCAAACGGTTCAACCAGAGAAATATTTTCCAGCAGAGAGATGCGGTTACGTACCGTTTCAGAACTATTTTCGACGACAACGGCAGGTATTAATGCGATCCCACAACCTAACGCCACCATAGAAACAATGGCTTCATGGCCGGAAACCGTTGCGTAAATGACGGGGTGCAGGATCTTGTGCCGACGGAACCAAAGCTCAATACGCTTACGGGAAGGGCCATGCTCAGGCAGGATAAAAGGAATGTTATTCCAATCGGGGGAGGGCTGTGTCGCCAAGGCTTTCACGGCACAAGGAAGGGAAGGCGCGATCAACACCAACGGTATTTCACCTATTTTAGTAAAACTAACATTATCAGGCAGTTTCTCTGGCTTGCCCGCAATACCCAAATCCGCAGCATCAGATTGGACTCTATCCACGGCATCAGCCGCATCCCCTGTTGTCAGTTTTATTTCCACCAAAGGATGTTCAGCCCGGAATTTATCTAATACTTGTGGCAAATGGCTATATGCCGCAGTCACTGAACAGAACAGACGTAACTCTCCCGTTAGTGATGAACTTTGATGGTTTAAGGAGTGCTGTAGTTGTTTATATTGCAGGAGTGTTTGTTGAGCAAATTGCTTTAACTGTTCACCGGCTGTAGTCAGTTTTACCGTTCGGTTATCGCGTAGAAAAAGTGGATGCCCCAATAATTCTTCAAGGCGCTGGATCTGGCGTGAAAGAGTGGATGGGCTGACGTGCATGGCCTTGGCAGAACGTCCAAAGTGACAACTTTCTGCAAGGTGTAAAAACAGTTTTAAATCACGTAGATCCATTGTTTCACGCCCTTTGCCTGAAGACTTTTTAGTGTAGAAATCACTATTGCATAAATTGCAATATAGTCTTGTTAATATATCAATTTAAGCAATGGCCTGCATGTCATATATTGGCACTATGCAAACAACATCACACCTAATTATAACGGAGTCACCATGGCTAATTATTTTGATACGTTGAACTTGCGTCAGCAATTGGCACAGTTAGGCAAATGTCGTTTTATGACGCGGGAAGAATTTGCTGACGAGACAGGGTATTTAAAAGACAAGAAAGTGGTGATCGTCGGCTGTGGTGCACAAGGGCTAAACCAAGGTCTTAACATGCGTGATTCGGGTTTGGATATCTCTTATGCTTTGCGTAAAGAAGCAATTGATGAAAAACGTGCATCATGGCGTAAAGCAACTGAAAATGGCTTCAGGGTTGGCACTTATGAAGAATTAATTCCACAAGCCGATTTGGTTATCAACCTGACACCAGATAAACAACACTCAGCGGTGGTTCAGGCTGTTCAGCCCTTGATGAAAGAAGGAGCAGCACTGGGCTATTCCCACGGTTTTAATATCGTTGAAGTGGGTGAGCTGGTACGCAAGGATATCACCGTTGTGATGGTTGCTCCTAAGTGCCCGGGAACGGAAGTTCGCGAAGAATATAAGCGTGGATTTGGTGTTCCTACCCTGATTGCCGTGCACCCAGAAAATGATGCAAAAGGCGAGGGAATGGCGATTGCGAAAGCATGGGCAGCCGCAACAGGCGGGCATCGCGCAGGCGTTCTGGAATCTTCGTTCGTAGCAGAAGTTAAATCTGACTTGATGGGTGAACAAACCATTCTGTGTGGCATGTTACAGGCCGGTTCTCTGCTGTGTTATGACCACCTGATTGCTGATGGGGCCGAACCAGGCTATGCAGGTAAATTAATTCAGTTTGGCTGGGAAACCATTACCGAAGCCCTGAAACAGGGGGGGATTACACTGATGATGGATCGCCTTTCCAATCCGGCGAAACTGCGTGCCTATGCCCTTTCTGAGCAGCTGAAAACTATTCTGGCTCCGTTGTTCCAAAAACATATGGATGACATCATTTCTGGTGAATTCTCTTCCACAATGATGGCAGACTGGGCGAATGACGATAAAAACCTGCTGACTTGGCGTGAAGAAACTGGCGGGACGCCATTCGAAAATTACCCTGATTACAATGGCAACATCAGTGAGCAGGAATACTTTGATCATGGTGTGTTGATGATCGCGATGGTCAAGGCTGGCGTAGAGCTGGCATTTGAAACGATGGTTGATTCCGGCATTATTGCAGAATCAGCTTATTACGAATCTCTGCATGAGCTGCCGTTAATTGCGAACACCATTGCCCGTAAGCGCCTGTATGAAATGAACGTAGTTATTTCCGATACGGCAGAATATGGCAACTACCTGTTCTCTTACGTTGCGGTTCCGTTGCTGAAAGAAAAATTCATGGCGACTCTGCAAGCGGGAGATTTAGGGAAGACAGTCGCAGATCGTGGTATCGACAATGCCCAACTACGTGATGTGAATGAAGCGATCCGTAACCATCCGATTGAAACTATCGGTCGTACCCTGCGTGGTTATATGACTGATATGAAACGTATTGCGGTTGGCGGATAATATCAGCCGACGAAGAAAATAATATCTTCCCTGCCCGAGTTGTTTCATCGGGCAGGTTGTTCTCTTCATCTTCAGATAATTATTTGAAATCTACTGGCTATAGATAATTTTTACAGATCGAATTGCCGTTTCAGCTCATCAATGGCCTGTCGCTGAAATGCTTCAAATCGCTCTTTAGGTTGCTGCAATTGAATAATGTTCAGTAAAGGATCAATGACATCGGTACGAATTCCACTTAGTTCCTCCATGACAGCCAATCCACAGAAAGGGACATAGGCTTCTGAATAACCACCTTCGTGAACCATAACTAATTTGCCATGACACAATTCATCCGCTGCCTGTTGTACCTTGCGGGCCATTTCACGGAAACTGTCACTGTGCAGTTGCATCCGAGCGAGAGGATCGAAGGCATTGGCGTCATAACCGCAGGCAACGATAATCAGCTCGGGTTGGTAACGTCGCAGGGCAGGGAGCACAATTTGATCCATGGCATAGAGATAACTATTATGTCCAGCGCCGGCCATCAATGGAATATTGATATTGAAGCCTTCTCCCTTGCCTGTACCGATATCTTCTTCGCCACTGTAGCCTTCAGGGTAACAACCGTCCTGATGCAGTGAAATAGTCAAAACGTCATCACGCTCCCAGAAGATATGTTGTGTGCCATTACCGTGGTGAACATCCCAGTCAATAACAGCAATCCGGCCAACCCCAAGTTGTTCTTTGGCATGTTCAATGGAGAGGGCGATATTGGCAAGGAAACAAAAGCCCATCGCTTTATCCGGCAGGCAGTGATGTCCGGGAGGGCGGGAAAGGCTGTAGGCATTATCTAATTCGCCTTGTAGCACGGCTTTTACCGCCGCATAGGTCAGTCCGGCGGACAATTTGGCGATTTCATAGCTGCCTTGTCCCATCGTAGCTTCAGATCCTAACATTCCTCCGCCATTATCACTGACGGATTTAAAACGTTGTAAATAATCTTCGGTATGAACGAGTCTTAATGTTGCTTCATCAAGAGGTTCAGCACTCCGTAATTGCAGTGAGCGACTTAAACCCGAAACATCCATCAGGTTTTTCATTCTGCGTTTGGTTTCCGGTGATTCAGCATGTCCCACACTGCTGGGGGGTTGTACCCATCCACCAACGGGAAATACAACGACATGTGGTAATCCCGAAGAGTGCCAGAAACATAATTCATCAAAGAAAAAACCTGTCTTACGTAGCATCATATTACCTCCCTTTTATTGATTTCATGTTAATAACGTAATAATTGTTATAGCACTAATGAAAGTAAATAAATGTTATATATTTCAATTAATACTCATATAAAGCGTAACGAAGAGAATGAATGCTGACAGAACACCATAAAGCGGTGTTTTTTCCCTGTACGAAGAAATACCGACGGTGACATAAAATATGGCAGAAGAGATAGCTAACTATTTATGGGGTAAGAGTATTTGTAATAAATCCACTTTGTTATTTTTTAATAATCTATTAAAAAATAACACGATAGGGAATTTTAATATGAAGTGGAACTTTAAAAATAGAATATATTGGCATTTCTTATTCCTTTATCTTGCAATAATTCACTTACGTAAAGAAAACCGCCTCTGAGACTGGCTTTCTGCTACAATTCTGTTTCCTGATCTTTCATCCAGATATCATCTTCGAAACAGTATGCGATTAAATCCAAGCCAACAACAAGCGGTTGAATTTGTCACAGGACCTTGTCTGGTTCTGGCCGGTGCAGGTTCCGGTAAAACCCGCGTGATCACCAATAAAATAGCCCATCTAATCCGCACCTGTGGTTATCAAGCTCGCCAGATTGCTGCGGTGACTTTCACCAATAAGGCGGCACGTGAGATGAAAGAGCGTGTCGCGCAGACCTTAGGCCGCAAGGAAACGAAAGGGCTGACGATCTCAACTTTTCATACTTTGGGCTTGGAGATCGTCAAGCGCGAATACAAAGCGCTGGGCATGAAAAGTAATTTTTCACTGTTTGATGATCAAGATCAGATGGCATTGTTGAAAGATCTTACTGCGGATCTGCTGGAAGAAGATAAGGATCTGTTACAAAAACTTACTTCCTGCATCTCCAACTGGAAGAATGATTTAATGTCGCCAGAGCAGGTGATCAGGACCGCTCGTTCGGCACAAGAACATCAATTTGCAGAGTGTTATCGCCGTTATGATTTGCATCTGAGCAGTTGTAACGTTCTTGATTTTGATGATCTGATCACTAAACCGACACTGCTGCTAATGCGTGATGAAGAAGTCAGGGAACGCTGGCAGAATAAAATTCGCTATTTGCTGGTGGATGAATACCAAGATACCAATACGAGCCAGTATCAATTGGTGAAGCTATTGGTTGGGAACCGTGCACGTTTTACGGTGGTTGGTGATGATGATCAATCCATTTATTCATGGCGTGGCGCTCGCCCACAAAATTTGATCCTGCTGAAAGAGGACTTTCCGCAGTTGAATGTCATTAAGCTGGAACAAAATTACCGTTCATCAGGACGAATATTGAAAGCGGCGAATATCCTGATTGCCAACAACCCTCATGTATTTGAGAAAAAACTCTTTTCAGAGTTGCATTATGGCGACCCGCTCAGGGTGATAGAAGCGAATAATGAAGATCATGAAGCTGAGCGTGTGGTAGGAGAATTGATCGCTCATCACTTTATCAATAAAACGGAATATAAAGATTACGCGATCCTTTATCGTGGCAATCACCAGTCCCGGATCTTCGAAAAAATGTTGATGCAAAACCGCATTCCTTATCGCATTTCGGGAGGAACATCGTTCTTTTCCCGGCCAGAAATCAAGGATCTGCTCTCTTACCTGCGTGTTTTAACCAATCCTGAGGATGATAGTGCGTTTCTGCGCATCGTTAATACACCACGGCGAGAAATTGGTGCAGTAACGATCCAGAAATTGGGAGAGTGGGCAAATCAACGTAACAAGAGTTTGTATCAGGCCAGTTTTGATCTTGGTTTGGAACAACATCTGAGCGGGCGTGGTCTGGCTGCATTACAGCGTTTCACTCATTGGATGGATGAAATATCCTGTCAGGCGGAGCGTGAGCCATTGCTGGCAGTGAGAGACTTACTTCGTGGTATGGATTACGAAAGCTGGCTATATGAGACTTCGCCCAGCCCAAAAGCGGCTGAAATGAGAATGAAAAACGTCAACCAACTCTTCACCTGGATGAGTGAAATGCTTGAAGGCGATGATCTGAATGATCCAATGACGCTTTCTCAAGTCGTAGCCCGTTTTACATTACGGGATATGCTGGAGCGGGGAGAGGAAGATGAAGAGCTGGATCAGGTTCAGCTTATGACGTTACATGCTTCTAAAGGATTAGAATTTCCTTATGTGTTTCTGGTGGGGATGGAAGAAGGTCTGTTGCCGCACCAAAGCAGCATTGATGAAAACAATATAGAAGAAGAGCGCCGTCTGGCTTATGTCGGCATTACCCGTGCGCAGAGAGAGCTTTTTTTCACATTGAGCAAAGAACGTCGCCAGTATGGTGAACTCATTCGTCCTGCACCAAGCAGATTCTTGCTGGAATTGCCACAAGATGACTTGCATTGGCCGCAGGGGAAACGGGTGATAAGTGCGGAAGAACGAATGAAACAGGGGCAATCACGTCTTGCGGATATTAAATCGCGTTTGGGACTTGGGCAGAAAAATGTTGGCAGGTAAGCCAATTGATGAAAACCCTGTATCCGGCATGAATACAGGGTATGGAAATACAGGATTAGCCTAGTACTACAGTCGTAATCGTTCTGTAATCATAAGGCTATTCCGCCGACGATAATGGCATTGTTGTGCGCGATACTGATGTCGTCGTCGCCAGGTTGACCAATATAA
>NZ_JBBMXH010000088.1:0-20767 GCF_037996725.1 Xenorhabdus entomophaga | reverse complement strand
ATGCATCAATTCAAGGGCGCGTTTTTGTTCTGGTGTCAGATGAATTTTCATGGTTGTAAGCATGATCGGATTGGGATAAGAAATCAAGCATCTTCAATGACGATTGGTATATATACTGAATGATTTACTAAGTGACATTCAATTCTTAAAAACAATTCTCTATTTCTTCACAGAATAAAAACAAATAATTTAGGATATATTTTATACTATAAAAACGATATTTGTCCATTAAATGCTCTATTGTTGCTTTTTACCTTTGATATCAATTGTTATAGAAATCCGGATATTAATACTACTTATGAGGTAATTATTATGTGATAAGTATTATAAAGTAAATAATATGGGGTGCTTTGAAAAGAGATAAACGTGAAGTCATCTCACTGGCACTATAATAGCTTGGAAGTTTATTCTTTTTATATGACAACTTTCGACCAAATGGTCAAATAAAAAACCAACACTCTAAAAACAAAGTTAAAATTAATTATTTAACATTAGACGCTTAACAAAAAAAATAACACCCTCTTAATTTAATTTTATAAAAACAAATAAAACCAACAAGTTTTGCTTCCTGTTTAACATAGCCCAATACTCTGTAAAATAAAAAGCACTCAATAGAAATTATTAATTTTGTTATCTGGTTTGCAAATTTACCCTATTAATTTGCATAAAAATTTTAACCTTATCATGATATCCCAAGAATGAATCAGCAGGACTCTATTTTTAAATTAATAATAAGAGTTTCGTTTATTAATATTCATCTTAACTCATCCAAGGTAGTAATTCTGAAAGTAAGGACATCATTAATGAAACTCAATTATATCGCCGCATTAATCACTCTGGGGCTAACAGCAGCTACCATAACCAGCAATACCCAAGCAGCAGGCAGACTGATTGTTTATTGCAGCGGTACTAATGCCCTATGTGAAACAGAAACGCGTGCTTTTGGCGAAAAATACAATATCAAAACCACATTTATTCGTAATAACACAGGTAGTACATTAGCTAAAATAGAAGCAGAAAAACGCAACCCACAGGCAGATGTATGGTATGGCGGTACACTTGATCCCCATTCCCAAGCCGGTGAATTGGATCTCCTGCAACCTTATCAATCACCAAATTTATCTCAAATCATGCCGCAGTTCCGCGATCCAGCAAAACGCAAAGGGAATTATTCTTCTGCTGTCTATATGGGGATCCTTGGTTTTGGTGTGAATACAGAACGCCTGAAAGAGAAAAACCTCCCCGTCCCCACATGCTGGAAGGATCTGACTAAACCAGAATATAAAGGTGAAATTCAAATTGCAGACCCACAAAGTTCCGGCACTTCCTATACCGCATTGGCGACTTTTATCCAATTGTGGGGTGAAAACGAAGCCTTTGACTATCTTAAAAAACTCAATAGTAATATTTCCCAATACACCAAGTCCGGCATTGCTCCCGCACGTAATACCGCACGCGGTGAAACAGCCATTGGAATTGGCTTCCTGCATGATTATTCACTGGAAGTTGAAAATGGTGCACCAATGAAACTGATTTCCCCTTGCGAAGGTACTGGCTATGAAATTGGTGGTGTCAGCATTATCAAAAACGCCCGCAATATGGATAACGCTAAGTTGTTTGTTGATTGGGTACTGTCCAAAGAAGCTCAGGAGCTAAGTTGGAAGCAAGGGAAATCCTACCAGATCCTCACCAATACTACGTCAGAATCCTCCCCCATCACACTGAATCCTACTGAATTGAATCTTATCAATTATGACATGGATAAATATGGTTCCAATGACATGCGTAAGCAACTGATCAATAAGTGGCTCACAGAAGTTAAAATGGGAAAATAACGTTTTAAATCAAAATAATATCTATTCAGGCAGTGAGCCATAGACATCTATTCGCTGCTTGATCATGTGATTTACGTACTCTCTTCGTGAAATTTTATTGGGGGAATTATGTCTCATACCCTTACCTTGCAGAAAAAGCAGGGGCGGGATTCTGTTTTCTGGTGGGTTATATTGGCATGGTTGTCATTTGCTCTGCTGCCATCATGGAGTCTGGATTACGGCCTTTTTGATTCAACACAAGAAGAAATTCTGGCAGCTTATGGCTGGAACGGTTTTAATATCAGCATATTATGGTTTTTACTGCCATCAGTATTGCTATTGCGTCCACAGCTTTCCGCTAATCGCAACTCTCGTCAACGTCACTATTTTGACGCGGGATATGCCCTGCTATGCACACTGTTCATTATCACCAGTGCAGCATTAGCCGGACGCGGACTAGGCTACTCCTCCATTGCTTTGTTTATCGCATTGGGAGCAATTATTACCTTGGCTCTCGCACGCTTGGAATGGCTTGGTGGGGACAATTTTGTCATTGGTTCGCTGGTAGCAATCATTGCGTTGATTGGGGTATTTATTCTTTTCCCCAGTATCTCCATCTTTATTCCTATGTTTACGGATGAGTCCGGCCATTTCGCACCTTTCGCGTTTTTATCGATACTCGGACAATCCCATATACTAAAAATTATTGTCAATTCTGTGCTGCTTTCTGTTGCAGTCGGTTTTGGCTGTACATTCTTTGGATTGGTGCTGGCAATTTACACCGCCAGAATTGCCAAACGTTCCGCCATTATTGGGCGGGTATTCTCCATTCTGCCAATCGTAACACCGCCATTTGTTGTCGGATTGGGTGTCACTCTCATGATGGGACGCTCCGGTTATATCACAGAGTTTCTGTCTACATGGTTTGGTTTAACTAACACAAACTGGTTATATGGTTTCACAGGGATTTGGATTGCCCAAGTGTTGGCGTTTACACCAATGGCGTTCATGATTTTGGATGGTGCCATCAAGACAATTCATCCTTCTTTGGAAGAAGCGGCCTATACCCTGAGAGCTAATCGCTACCAAACTTTCTTCCATGTTTTTATACCGTTACTCAAACCGGCTCTTGCCAATGCTTTCTTGATCGTCATTGTCCAATCTCTGGCTGATTTCAGTAATCCTCTGGTATTGGGCGGTAACTTTGACGTACTGGCTACCCAGATTTACTTCTATATCACAGGGTCACAGCTTGATTATCAAGCAGCCAGCACACTGGGTGCATCACTGTTGGTTTTCTCACTTCTGGTTTTCTGTATTCAGTATCTCTGGATTGGCAAACGTTCCTATGTCACGGTTTCCGGTAAATCTTACCGTGGCGATGTGCAACCTTTGCCCGTTTCACTGGTGTGGGGTGTTTGCTCCCTGCTATTTGTCTGGGTGGTATTCAATATCCTGCTCTATGGCAGTATTTTCTATGGCAGTTTTACCGTCAACTGGGGCGTGGATTACTCTCTGACTCTGGATAATTTCATCAAGCTATTTGGTCAGGGAATGAGTGATGGCGCATGGCCTTCGTTGTTAGATACGCTGCTATATGCCGGCATTGCCGCTCCAATTATTGCCATTTTCGGGCTATTAATTGCCTATATTGTGGTGCGCCAGCAATTCCGGGGCAAGAAAATCATTGAATTCACTACGATGCTCTGTTTTGCAGTTCCCGGTACGGTAGCGGGAATTTCTTATCTTCTGGCTTTTAATAACGCACCATTCTATATCACAGGTACAGCGTTCATTATCATCATCTCCATGACAATGCGAAATGTACCTGTGGGTATTCGAGCCGGTATTGCAGGGCTTGGTCAGATTGATAAATCGCTGGATGAAGCCTCTCTCAGCCTGCGGGCGGGTTCGATGAGAACAATATTGCATATTCTGCTGCCACTCTTACGTCCTGCTATCTTATCTGCATTGGTTTATAGCTTTGTGCGCGCCATAACCACGGTTAGTGCCATTGTATTTTTGGTGACACCTGATACGCGTGTAGCAACAGCTTATATCCTGAATCGTGTTGAAGATGGCGAGTATGGTCTGGCTATCGCATATGGCTCCATTCTGATTGTGGTCATGCTGGCGGTAATTTTCCTATTTGACTATTTAGTTGGCGAAGCGCGCATTTCCCGCTCAAAAGCTAAAAATACCCAGTAATCATGGAGTGACGATATGACACTGCGACATTTTGTCGAATTAAAAAATGTGACCAAACGGTTCGATAACAACACAGTAATCGACTCACTGGATTTATCCATCCCACAAGGGCATATGGTCACTTTATTGGGGCCATCAGGATGCGGTAAGACAACGGTACTCAGGCTGGTGGCTGGGTTGGAAAAACCAACTTCAGGCAACATTTTCATTGATGGAGAGGATGTTACTGATCGCTCTATCCAGCAACGGGATATTTGCATGGTATTTCAGTCTTATGCCCTTTTTCCGCATATGTCGTTGGGGGAAAACATTGGTTATGGATTAAAAATGCTGGGGCGACCAAAAGCAGAGATCCGTGAACGTGTCAGAGAGGCATTGGAATTGGTAGATTTGAGTGGTTTTGAAGATCGCTATGTTGATCAGATTTCTGGGGGGCAACAACAACGTGTTGCTTTAGCTCGCGCCCTCATCCTCAAACCTAAAGTTCTGCTATTCGATGAACCCTTAAGTAACCTTGACGCTAACCTGCGCCGCAATATGCGTGAAAAAATCCGTGAATTACAACAACAGTTCAATATCACTTCGCTCTATGTCACACATGATCAGAGTGAAGCCTTTGCTGTATCTGATACTGTTTTGGTCATGAACAAAGGAAAGATCATGCAGATGGATTCACCCCAAACTTTATATCGCCAACCTGCATCAAAATTTATGGCGAGCTTTATGGGAGATGCCAATATTTTCCCTGCCACACAAGATGCAGATTATGTGGAGATTCTCCAATACCGGATACCACGCCCGGCTAATTTCACAGCAACACAGACATCCATTACTGTTGGCGTTCGCCCGGAAGCGATTACCCTTCACCAACAAGGGAATGAAAGCCAGCGTTGCCAAATCAACCATGTCGTCTATATGGGAGCACAATATGAAGTGACCGTTGACTGGCATGGGCAGACATTATTGTTGCAGGTCAATGCCTCTCAACTGCAACCGAAAATTGGTGAAAATTATTATCTGGAAATTCATCCGGTTGGAATGTTTATTTTAGAAGAGTAACTACAAGCAAAATGTGTGTTCGGCAAGAGTCAAAATCCGTCACACCAAGCTCCTGCGGTCACCACCGCAGGAGCTTTTTTACAGGCCAAATTCTTCACAAAACCATAGAGATAAATCACCTATTCTGTCTATCAACTCATCAATAAACCCTGTAAAATCCCCTACACTTTCTGGGTATGTCACACCACAAAAAGTCCATTCATTTCACTTCTAATAAATAGGTTTTACAATGCATCAGTCTGATGTTGTTGATCGTTCGCTTTTCTCATTAAGCTGGCCGATTTTCATTGATATCTTTCTGCATATGGCGACGTTATTAATTAATACGTACATGGTCAGCCATATTTCTTCTTCTTATCTCGCCGCGATGGGAGTGGGTAATCATGTTTTTGATCTCTTCATTACGATTTTCAATTTCATTAGCGTAGGTTGCAGTGTTGTCATCGCACAATATCTGGGATCAGGGAAGCGTGATAAAGCCAGTCAAGCGATTCATATCTCTATTGCATTTAATTTTTTGCTGGGGTTCAGTTGTGCGCTGATCACGATTTTCTTCGGTTATAAGATCCTGCATATCATGAACCTGCCCGAAAATCTGATGGAGGATGGGTTTGCTTATCTGCATATCCTTGGTATCTGTCTGATACCTGAAGCCATTTCGATTATTTTGGCTGCCTGTTTGCGGGTTTATGGTAAAGCGAAAACGGCGATGTATGTCACGCTGATTGCCAACTTGCTGACGATTGTCGGCAACATGATTGTTCTGTATGGGTTCTTCGGGCTGCCTCAATATGGGCTTGAAGGCGTGGCGTGGTCTACCGTATTTGGTCGTACTGTGGCCGTTATTTTACTCTGCGGATTACTGTTCTGTGGCTTGAGAATTAAATTTGAGCCTAAGTTGCTCGTGCATTGGTCTAAGAATATGTTGGGCAAAATCCTGCATATCGGCTTACCCGCAGCCGGTGAAAATCTGGTCTGGATCCTGCAATATATGACCGCACAAGCGTTTATCGGCCTGATGGGGGAAACTTCTCTGGCTGCACAGACGCTTTACTTCCAGTTGTCCCTGTTCATTATGTTGTTCGGTATCTCTACCAGTATTGGTAATGAGATTATGGTTGGTCACCTTGTTGGCGCAAAACGCTTTGAGGATGCCTATATTCGCGGTATCAAGAGCCTGAAAATCGGCGTTATCGTGACAATCGGCGTCGTATTGGCGTTCTGGATTTTCCGGGAGCCGCTTCTTGAGCTTATGACGGAAGATAAGAAGATTATCGAGCTTCTGCTGCCGCTGTTCCTGCTCTCTGTCTTTTTGGAGCCGGGGCGTACCTTCAACATTGTGATGGTCAATGCTTTGCGCGCTTCCGGTGATGCCCGTTTTCCACTCTGCACCGCAATAATTTTCATGTGGGGCATTTCCATTCCTGTCGGTTATTTTCTGGGAATAACGATGGGGATGGGAATTCTGGGAATTTGGATAGGGTTCTTCTGCGATGAGTGGGTCCGTGGGCTAGTTAACGCATGGCGCTGGAAGTCTAAAAAATGGCAGACCAAGCGACTGGATGTCTGATTTAAATATAAAATGCCGCATAGCGTTGCGGCATTTTTATTTCAAAACTTATAACTTTTCTTTGCCATAGAATTCAGAACGTGGGCCATACAGCAAGTGACCATATCCACCTGCACTTAACAGGCGATTAGTGGTAATGCCTGCAATATCATGGCTTCTGTCCGTAATGGTATTCGCGATCTGAGAGATAGCGGCCGATACCAGTATACCGACCAGACCACCGCTGGAATAATTATCATTTTCGGTGGAAGATGCCGTAGCAATACCATTCCACAGCTGTTTACCCGTACGTAAATCCACTAAACGGGCTGTTGCACTGACACGAGTATCACTGTTAATAACTTGGTATTGCGTGCCGTACTGTGTGATATCTAGATAAAGAGCGGAATCCGCACCAAAAATGTCATACAGTTTTTTATAACTGAGATTATGGATATCCTGTGCTTCTGTCACGCCATTCTGGCGGAATGTTTCTTCAACCACAGCAACGGGATAAACATAATAACCGGATTCAGCCAGCGGATAAGCCACTTGAGACAGCAAACTGCCGGAAGCCTGTACTTCCACCGATTTATTGACCGCAGGCAGTACCAGAATAGATTTAGGTTTACTTTCCCTCAGTGCTGAATAGTCATACGGTTTATGTTGGACACATCCTGATAGAACCAGCAATAATAAGGCGCCAATTGCCCCCAGAAAACGGTTCATTATTTCACTCCCTTATTTCTGCTTAACAGAAAATCCATGTAAGGTGCTGATTCAGGAAATAAATTTTTCTCTATTTCAAACTGCTGGAAAGCATCTTCGATATTACCAACCTTGCTGTAAAGCAGCCCCATTTGTGCATGCAAACCAGGCGGAACCTGTTTATCTTTGGCTTTGGCTTGTTCAATCACTTTTTGCAATGCCTGAAGCTGCTCTTGTGGCCCGGTTTTATCCTGCTGGTAATACTGATAAAGCGTTTGCTGATAATCACCCCATACGTACATGGTTTTCGGTGCTTTTGCACATCCTACCAATAGCAGTACGCCCAACAACATCCCCGTCTTTTTCATCAAAAACATACAGCTCTCTTTCTTGTATAAACTTTCCGAAATGCACTTACCTAAGTAAATTAGATAGTTGGCTTCCATGCCCCGCTTTCAATGCCAGCAACCAGATCATTGATCGCCTCACGGATCGCCAAATCCAATACCTTGCCATTCAAGGTAGAGTCATAGCTGGAAGTACCGCCAAATCCAATGATTTCGCGACTGGAAAGTTTATATTCCCCTGCTCCGGCAGAAGAAAAAACAACTTCAGAGGTTTCAACATTCACAACATTCAGCATTACTTTTGCATAAGCCACTTGTGATTTGCCACGGCCTAAAATGCCCCATAATTGATGATCACCGACTTCTTTGCGGCCAAATTCAGTCACGGAACCCGTAATAATATAATTAGCCCCTTTCAGTTTCTGAGCCTTGCCCTGCAAACCCGCTTCAGCTTTCAATTCAGCCAGATTGGTGCGCTCCAACACGTTAAAACGGCCGGTTTGTTGTAGGTGAGTCACAAGAATTGTTTTTGACTGATTTCCTAAACGATCAATGCCGTCAGAAAAAATGCCATTTTGATAGCTTGAACGGTTTTCGAATTTCCCGACAGCGATTGGGCTGCGAATGCCTGCATAAGTAGTCTTATAAGAAGTGACTTTTTGTACCGGCAGTGTTGATGAAGATTCTGTCGCACAACCAGCCAACACAAGAGAAGCCAGACAAAGCGAGGCTAATGTGAGTTTGCTTTTCATTATTATGTCTTCCTGAATGAATGTTTAAATAAAAGTGCCCGATTTTTTGTACAGGCGGATGCTACTAACATCAGTCCAGCTAACACCAATGCTACTAACATCAAAGGAATAATAATAAATATTGTTATAGGAAAAGTCTATTTAATTCAAAAAGCAGGAGAGCAAGTCATTAAGTAACATAATGATTTATAATGATTAAAAACCAAATATTCAGTAAAGTTCATTCAGGATAAGAATGAGTTATCCGATATTAATGTCAATCTTTTATTGATGAGTTAAATTCAATACCTTTTATTATATAAAATCCACTGTAGAAAATAATATTATAATTCCCCAGATTATTATTGATAAACTAAGGAATTAAGACAACTATATTACTTATAGTAATATATTCGAACTATTTTATTATCTGAATAAAACAAAATTTCCTTTGATATTCAATGGGGAATTATTATTTAAATAAAAATACATTTGAATCTCCTGGATATATCTGTTTAACCACAATAAGCGAAGCTGGATTAACGGCGAGTAAGATGCTATTTCCAATCCATGTAGCCAGATGAAGTTCATGTATTGAACAATTTTATCAGAAAAAAACTCTAGATTAATATGCTGAACTACATCATAATATTAACAATAAAAAGGATTTAACACTAACAAGGTGTTTTGAACAAAGCTAAGCGTGATAAAGTACACAATTTTTCCCTCTGGTTGTTTCAATTGTTAATATCACAAATACTCATAATACCTTCTCACTTAAATTAAATTACTTTATTTATCAATATGATACAAGAAAACCAGTTTTCTTTTTCGCACAATCTCCCTTTGCGGTTTTTCATTGAAAACAATAAGTAGCAATTTCTTCTTTATGAAGAAGTTGTTCTCTCAGAAGTCGTATCAGATGGAGTGTTTAGGGAAATTTTTTCTCCTTGAAATCATTTACTATCAGCACACGATAATAACATCACTAAAAGAATGGTTAATCGTGTTTACGTGATGTATTTCCCCTTGTGCCTGTTCTATGCCCATTAAAATACCAAAGATGTAAGCGAGTGCTATTATGAAAACAGCAGCAAAAAACAATGATGTTACGCCCCACTTATCCCCGGCAGCCAAGTGCGCCAACATGACAGAAGATGAATGGAAAAAGGCGATAAAATTCGATAATACCGATACCGGTTGGGTTATCATGAGTATTGGTATGGCCATCGGAGCGGGCATAGTTTTCCTGCCTGTCCAGGTCGGATTAATGGGGTTGTGGGTTTTCCTGCTTTCTTCCATTATTGGCTATCCTGCCATGTATCTTTTTCAGCGACTTTTTATCAACACGCTTGCGGAATCACCAGAATGCAAAGATTATCCCAGTGTCATCAGTGGTTATCTCGGTAAAAACTGGGGCATTTTATTGGGAGCGCTCTACTTTATTATGCTGGTGATTTGGATGTTTGTTTATTCCACCGCCATAACCAATGACAGCGCTTCTTATCTACAAACCTTTGGCATTACTGATGAGTTAATGTCGGAAAACCCATTTTATGGGCTGGTGTTAATCTGTCTGCTAGTCGCTATTTCATCCCGTGGTGAACGATTACTGTTCAGAATATCCAGCCTGATGGTGATAGCAAAATTATTTGTCGTCGCCGCACTGGGGCTTTCAATGATAGGCATGTGGCATTTATACAATATTGGGGCATTACCTCCTTTCGGCTTATTAATCAAAAAAGCCATTATTACGTTGCCTTTTACACTCACCTCTATTTTGTTCATTCAAACACTAAGCCCGATGATCATCTCTTATCGTAACCGGGAACAAAAACGTGAAGTTGCCCGCCACAAGGCATTGAGAGCGATGAACATTGCCTTTGGCATCCTGTTTTGTACCGTATTTTTCTATGCCGTCTCTTTTACGCTGGCAATGGGACACGATGAAGCCCTCAAAGCCTATGAGCAGAATATTTCTGCACTGGCGGTTGCCGCTCAGTTTTTTCCCGGCGGTTGGGTCATTGCCGTCAGTATCATGCTCAATATCTTCGCTGTAATGACGGCTTTTTTTGGTGTTTATCTCGGATTCCGCGAAGCCAGTCAGGGAATTGCCATGAATATTCTTGGCCGCCTGATGCCTGTCGAAAATATCAATGAAAAATGGGTTCAAAATGGCATTATGTTTTTTGCCATTTTATTGGCATGGAGCGCCATCATCCTGAATGCTCCGGTATTGAGCTTCACTTCCCTCTGTAGCCCGATATTTGGCATCGTTGGTTGTTTAATCCCCGCCTATCTGGTCTATAAAGTTCCCGGCCTGCACCACTATAAAGGAGCATCCCTCATTTTGATCATCTTTACCGGGGTCTTGTTGTGTGTTTCTCCTTTTCTGGCCTTTTCCTGATATGGAAAAATTCATGCTTAAGAAATTTTATATGTGAAAGGCCAATTTCGATCAGTTTTGTCATTAAGGTTTGTTTATATGAGTCAGAAACAACACACACGGTTGTGGAATGAGTTTATTCGTGCCGTCAAAAAGGAAGTTAAACCAGCCATCGGGTGTACTGAACCCATTTCACTGGCCCTTGCTGCGGCCACAGCCGCATCTTACCTATCCGGCCCTGCACAGCGGATCAGTGCACGAGTTTCACCTAATTTGATGAAAAATGGTATGGGTGTCACCGTGCCGGGTACGGGAATGGTTGGGCTGCCAGTTGCTGCTGCACTTGGCGCATTGGGTGGCAACCCTGATGCGGGTCTGGAAGTTTTACAGAATGCCACCCCCGAAGAGATCGCGCAAAGTAAGGCATTATTACAGCAAGGCGCTGTCACCGTCAGTATCCAACAACCGTGTGATGACGTTCTGTATTCAGAAGCCACGGTATTTTATGAGAGTGAATCGGCAACAGTCACTATCGCGGGCAATCACACCAAGATTGTGAGAATTGAGCATAATGGCCGTGTCATATTTGATAAGCAATCTCAATCCGACGATACAGCGGTCTGTCACTCCGATGAAAACAACACTGACGGATATGTTGCCAATCATGAAACTGAATATTGCCTTGAGCAAGCCACCGCTTTTACGGTTTATGAGTTTGCCACAGAAGCGCCTTATGAGGATATTCACTTTATACTGGAAGCCGCGCGTTTGAATGATGCTCTGTCTCAAGCAGGGTTAACCACACAGTATGGCTTACACATTGGCATGACTCTGCAACGCCAACGTGACAGGGGGTTCTTGGCACGGGATCTACTTTCCGACATTATGATCCGTACTTCCGCAGCGTCAGATGCCCGTATGGGTGGCGCTGTTTTACCGGCAATGAGTAATTCCGGTTCAGGCAATCAAGGGATCGCAGCGACTATGCCAGTTGTTGTTGTAGCTGAACATCTGGGCTGCAATAAAGAACAGTTGGCACGGGCGCTAATGCTGTCACACCTGATGGCGATTTACATTCACAACAAATTGCCCGCGCTTTCCGCTCTTTGCGCAGCAACAACGGCATCAATGGGTGCGGCAGCAGGGATTGCATGGTTGATTGAACAACGCTATCAACCCGTTGCAATGGCAATTTGCAGCATGATAGGCGATATCAGCGGTATGATTTGCGACGGGGCTTCAAACAGTTGTGCAATGAAAGTTTCTACCAGCGCCAGCGCTGCCTATAAAGCCGTTTTGATGGCGCTGGATAACAGTTGTGTCAGTGGCAGTGATGGTATTGTTTCCAATGACGTAGACCAATCCATCGCAAATCTATGCTCACTTGCACGACATGCCATGCAGCAAACAGATATACAAATCATTGAGATTATGGCACACAAGGCCAGTTTTGCTTAAATAACCTGATACGACCAGAAAATGCTCATATGAGTATTTTTTGGTCCAAATGAAATCATCCTCTACATTATTCGTTCCAGTAAATAATCATTGTAATGATGAAACTATATTTAAATAATCATAGAAGATATCTATTTAATTAAATTTCACAAACCTAATAAGAATTAATTAACTTTTAAAATATCGATCAAGCAACACACATTAGAAATAATAACCAATTAGGCTAATCTGACTTAAATTATGTCCATTGTTTTAATTCACCGCTTACTTAGTGTCTTGACGTCTTAGTGCCATCCCTTTGATTTCACAAAACCTCGTTTTGATTAACACTTCCGCTGAAAACTGAAGAATAAAAATTTAATATTGAAATAAATATCAGAACATTAAACTAAAAGCTATGTATTGATGATATTTTTTAATCAAAAACAGATCATTAGATGAACAAATTAGATAAATCATTTACTTTTTCTAGTAAATGCAGTAAAAATACAAAATCAATACACCTAAATGGAAATTTAGAAGAATAAAAAACTAAAAGAAAAACTATGCGAAATGATTAGTTGTAAAATGCAGTAGAAAAGTTTTTTATATGGAATTCTATTTATGAATGCCCCATTCTGTACTTAAGAATCAAATAACACACATTTATACGATTTCAATTAGTATTTTCATGAAAAATAAGACGAACAGAAGAAGCAAATTTTTTATTTGCGGTATTTCAATTAAATCAATCCGGTATTTTGCCAATCACATTCAAAAAACACTGGTGGCTTATTGTATTCGACTGGCCAAAATACCTTGCTATTCACAATTAATCTCTCTGATTTCATAGGAATGATCATTTCATGAAACAACGTAAATTTTTGACCCGATACGAAATAAACGCAATTTTGGAAGAAACAAAACATGGGCGTCACGCAGAACGGGATTACTGCATGCTATTAATGTGTTTTATTCACGGTTTTAGGGTTAGTGAGCTTTGTAATCTATGTCTCTCTGATCTCGATCTAAATTCAGCGATTATTCATATCAGGCGGTTAAAGGGTGGGCTTTCAACTACACATCCCTTGATTCCGGAAGAAATTGAAGCATTGAAAAAATGGCTCAATGTTCGCCAGAAATGGCGCGAAGCCGATTCTCCCTGGGTATTCCTTTCCCAAAAATCCGGGGCCGTTTCACGGCAACAAGTCTATGGATTACTGAAACGTTATGGAAAACAAGCAGCAGTCAGTGTTTCTCCACATCCCCATATGTTAAGGCATGCCTGTGGTTATGCGTTAGCCGATCTCGGTCGTGATACCCGTTTGATTCAGGATTATCTCGGGCATCGTAATATTTCACATACCGTGATTTATACAGCCAGTAATGTGAAACGTTTTTCCAGAATTTGGGAAACTCAATCTTAATGAACGTATTATTTTTTCTTTGCTATTTTCACTAACATAACCTGTTATTGCAACAATCTCCACTAACTTACTTGTGGAGATTGCAGGGGATAAAATAAACGATTCCACTATCATCTAAATAAGTCATCCTCTTATGCGTATGATAATCTCCGTTTATGGATAGATTTTATTTTTATTGTTTGAGATTTGTTAACACATTGCTATATTTTTTCACATAACCTTAGACTCAAAAGATAAAATATAAAATAAACTTCTAATTAAACACGAGCAGCGAATTTATATAGATTATTTCACTGCTCAATAAGGAATAAAAAACCATCGATTATAATTCTATAAACAGCTCCGAAAATTTCTCACGAATTTTCTGTTCCGGCAGATCTATTCCAATAAAAACTAACACACTTTCACGCAATTCATCATCACGCCATTCTCTGTCCCAATCCGCACTATATAAGCGCTGTACGCCCTGAAACAACAACCGGCGCGATTCACCTTTAATAGCAAGAATGCCTTTGTAACGCAGTAGGTTGTCCGCAAAGCTCAGCAATAACTCTTCCATTAAACTAAAAACTTCTGATAATTCAATCGCATGCGATAAGTTAATAACAATCGACCGGACCGTATTTTGTTGTTTGGGAATAAACCGGAACACAGGTGCTGAAACCGTCAATGTGTCATTCAGAATAAAACCTTCAATATCAAACAGCACGCTTAAATCTGCCTCACCCTGAATCACTTTATGAATCGGCGCTTTAGCATTAATTCGCTGTAAACACTCGACTAAAGCGTCATGGGTCGGCGCAACATCTGTTTTCGTCAGAATAATCCTGTCAGCATAACCTACCTGAGACTGTGCAACGGGAAAGCGATCTAACTGTTGATCGGCATGAACAGCATCGACCAAGGTAATAATGCCATCCAGTAAAAAACGCTGGCACAAGGCTTCATGGGAGAAGAAAGTCTGTGTAATCGGCCCGGGGTCCGCCATGCCGGTACACTCAATAATCAGGCGATCAAAGTAGATTTGCCCTTTATCCATGCTATCCAATAAATCCAGCAAGGCATCTTCCAAATCATTCGAGCGGCTACAACAGATACATCCGTTACTTAATGTCTTAATCTGAGTGGCGCGATCGCCAATTAATTCATTATCAATAGGCACTTCACCAAATTCATTTTCAATGACGGCGATTTTATGACCATGATTGGCATTGAGAATATGACGCAATAGCGTCGTTTTACCTGATCCCAAAAAACCGGTCAGGATCGTGACTGATATTGGTTGCATTTTCGTTTCCTGCTGGCTGTTCAATAAATTCGCTGACTTGTTGTTTTGTTTTCCATCCACAGCATCGTATTTTTTATTAGTTCTTTTCATGAGTTATTTTCATTAACAGCAGCGCATTCCCCCTTTTCCATCACCACCATAACGGGCATTCTGGCGTTCACGGAAAAATTCTTCATAGGTCATGTACGGTTTATCAGGGTGATTTTCTTTCATATGTTGTACATATGTATCGTAGTCAGGAACGCCCACCAGCATACGGGCCGCCTGCCCCAAATATTTACCCGCCCGGCCAAGATTACCAAACATAATGATTCTCCAAAAAAATACCCCACATAATACAAAGCCGATTATGCGGGGTATAGGGATATAGCTGTTACCGATACAGAATCACTCAGTCAGTATCAGCGTAAGTATCACATCAGTGCGTAGAAGAAACTTTTACCCCGCCCTCTGGAATCGGAACATAAGGTGTTTCGTTATCAGTACGCTCTGGTGTTTTGCTCGCTTTTATCGCAGTTTTGATGCCATAGATAATGATGCTGTACACCACCACGAAGAACAGGATACTTAAACCCGCATTGGTATAGTTGTTCACAACAATGTGGTTCATGTTGCTGATTTGCTGGGCCGTTAATTCCGCACCACCTTCAGCAATCCGCTGTTTATACTCTTTCGCAAGGAATAAGAAACCTTCGAGCCGTGGGTCATCACTAAACAGTTTCAGGCCCAGCGCCCAAGTCGTACAAATCAGCAGCCAAACCGCAGGAAGCACCGTTACCCAAATGTATTTAGTACGCTTCATCTTGATCAGTACAACTGTACCCAATACCAACGCAACGGCTGCCAGCATCTGGTTAGAGATACCAAATAGCGGCCACAGGCTCTTCACGCCACCCAATGGATCGACCACGCCTTGGTACAACAGGTAACCCCATAAGCCAACACAACCCGCCGTACCGATAATACCGGCAATCAGAGAGTCAGTTTTTTTCAGGAATGGAACAAAATTACCCAAAAGATCCTGCAACATGAAACGGCCTGAGCGCGTACCGGCATCCAGCGCTGTCAGGATAAATAATGCTTCAAACAGGATTCCGAAGTGATACCAGAAGCCCATATCTGCCGCAGGGATGATTTGGTGGAATACGTGGGCAATACCTACCGCCAGAGTTGGCGCGCCACCAGCACGGTTCAGGACAGACGGCTCACCAATGTCTTTTGCCGTTTGCAAAATCTGATCCGGTGAAATTACAAAGCCCCAGGAACTGACAGTCGCAGCCGCGTGCGTTGTCACCTCTTTTAAGGAAGCCATGATCATGGGTGCTTCTGCTGTGCCCAGATTATGCAGATCAGGCATGGTAATGCCCAGCGCTGCCGGAGGCGTATTCATGGCAAAATACAGGCCCGGTTCGATAATGGATGCAGCAACCAATGCCATGATCGCAACAAATGATTCCATCAGCATTGCACCGTAACCAATGAAACGTGCATCTTTTTCATTTGCCAGCAATTTAGGTGTCGTTCCCGAAGAGATCAGAGCATGGAAACCCGATACTGCACCACAAGCAATGGTAATGAACAGGAATGGGAACAGCGTACCTTTCCAAACTGGCCCTGTACCATCAATATATTGTGTGACGGCAGGCATTTTCAGTTCAGGATTCAGAATAACGATACCAATCGCAAGGCCGACAATGACCCCGATTTTCAGGAAAGTCGCCAGATAATCACGCGGTGCCAAAATTAGCCAGACGGGTAATAATGCAGAAATAAACGCATAACCAATCAGTGCATAAGTGATGGTAGTATCTTTGAAAGTCAGCGCAGGCCCCCAATAAGGATCGGCCGCAACCACTCCACCAAACCAAATAGCAGCAACCAGCATGAGAATACCAATCACGGAGACTTCACCAACACGCCCCGGACGGATATATCGCATGTAGATCCCCATGAAAAGCGCAATTGGCACAGTAGAACAAACCGTAAAGACTCCCCACGGACTTTCCGCCAATGCTTTTACGACAATCAAAGCCAGTACCGCCAGAATGATGATCATGATTAAGAAGCAACCAAACAGGGCGATTGTCCCCGGCACCCGTCCCATTTCTTCTTTAACGATCTCACCAAGCGATGCACCATTGCGGCGGGAGGAGATAAACAACACTATAAAGTCCTGTACCGCACCAGCGAGCACCACACCTGCCAATAGCCACAATGTTCCCGGCAGATATCCTACCTGTGCCGCCAATACTGGTCCTACTAACGGCCCCGCTCCTGCAATGGCCGCAAAGTGATGACCAAACAGGACATTTTTATTGGTAGGAACATAGTTCAGGCCATCATTGTTGACGACCGCAGGGGTTGCCCGTGTCGCATCCAGTTTCATCACCTTAGTGGCGATGTAAAGGCTGTAATACCGATAAGCCACCAGATAAACCGCTACGGATGCAACAATGATCCATAAAGCACTAATGTGTTCTCCCCGTCGTAGCGCAACAACTCCAAGGCAAAATGCGCCAATTATCCCCAATATCATCCAGGGAATATGTTTTAACAATTTATTATTGTTCATAAAACTTCCTTTTCAAGGTAAGACGAACAGCAAGTCACTATTTAATTTTTTACTTCCTTCTCCACGAGATAACTCTCTGATGGCTGAAAGGAAGCAATACCGATTAAAGGCAAATACTCCTCGCCACACTGCACTATGATATAAAATTCCTCTCACAATATTGGAAGGATCTCAGCCAGCGGTTGAATACCGTATTAAACGGTCAGAATCCCCCCATCAGTGGTTATGGCTTAGAAAATCCGCCTTGAATTTGTGACGTAACTCACTGTTCACAAACCAAAATTAACTATTTATAAACCAAATTACTATTTGTAACAGAAATTACTATTTATAACCTAAATTAATAGTGTCATCCTTCAGTTGATTAAAGTCCTTATACTCGTTACTGAATGAAATCACGGTATGTTGGTGCTGACATTCTTGGTTAGAAAACCAATCACAGTCGGATGTCAAACGGGGTTCCTCGACTCCCAACCATGTGGACAACATGGATAAAAGGTACAAACCGCTGCGTCGTGCGTCGATCTTATCTTTACCCGATGGGTTGGAGGCCTCGTTTTTTGAGGAATAATCGTAACCGGTGATGATAAAAGGAACTTGATAGTTCTGTTTATGGCTGTCGTTATGAGTCACGTTCTCACCATCCGTGTTTTTATTCACAAATGACAACCCATGATCCGCGAAATAGAGCATCGTCCAATGCAATTGGTTTTGATTGGCAATATTTTCAATTTCAGCCAGAAGGTTATCCGTATTCTGGATACTCTGGATATAACACGAGATGTTTTGGGAATGAAAATAATCGCTGTATTGTTCATTAGTTCTGGCACAAGGCTGTGGGTGCGAACCCATTAAGTGAATGACAACCAGTTTCTTCTGTTTATCTTTTATCAACGCATTACGGATATAAGGCAATAAATTTTCATCCGGCATATAACTGCGATCATCTGAGCTGCCTTCTTTTAAAAAAGTATGGTATTTGGCCTGTTGCCCAATCAGTGCCACCGGAGAATCAAAGCCTCCTTTCATGCCTTGATTAGAAAGCCAGTAAGTTTCAAACCCTGCTTTTTTCGCCAATGAAACTATGCTGTTATTCAATTGAATTTCGTTTTTTTCACGAATTGCCAGAGAGTTCATCAATGACAGTTGTGTTGATGGAGCAGCAGAAATATAGTTGGTCAACATTGTTGCATTGGTTTTATCCAGCCACGGGGTATTTTTATTCGGAAAACCATAAGCCCCCAGAAAGTCTTTTCGGACACTCTCACCAATCACCATAATGTATGTGTCATACTTTTCTTCTTTGACAATAGGTCGCCAATCATCCTGATTCTTGATAATTTTGGCAAACCGACTATTTTCAGACATAACTTCTGTATAACTCCGATAAACGTCACCGAAAAAGCGGGCCTCAGGCAAACTGGTATTCAAAAGTTCCGAGCCATCTTCAAAATCCGATTTAATGTAGCCCTTAACTGGCGACCAGAAAGCAGAAATAAAAAATAGGGCAAGTAACCATTTTTTGCTTTTATCAGATAAGGTGATGTTTAATTTGAAAGCAAACATCATCAAAATAAAAATAGCGAAGGCAGTTAGATAAGTTGATAGCGGAAGGCCACTAATATACTCCAATGTTTCATTCTGATTCGTGTAGAGTAATGAACCTACCGCATTAACATCTGGATAACCATAGTTGAGGCCAATGGGAGTGTAGAGTATCCCCACAAGGGAAAAAAAGGCAATCAGAACGATATATATTCGTTTACTGACCGCTGCCATAAATAGGAATAATGAAAATGCACTAAAGACATATATCAGCTTTAATTGATAGCCCAAGCATTTATGTATTAGAAATATAAGAAAAAAAAGGACAATAAAACAAGAGACGTTCTTATTTTTATAAATAGAAGACATAGTAACCCTGTAATTTTATATAGCGGAGATAAATATCAATTTAAGCAAATTAGTTATTTTTTGAACAAACACTACCCACCTCTGCTGTCCGAAAATTCAGCATGGCACAATTTTAGCTAAACATGGGAATGAAGATAAGTTTACCTAAATCCGCCAAATAATAAACTGATTGATTTCACAAAGAAAATTTTTTTCTTCTTAGAAAAAATTCTATAGATTAAAAGAAAAAAGTTTACTTAATGACAAAATAAAACCCAACACTATATCTAATACCATATTAATCAGCATTGGGTTTACCATCATTCAACAGAATGCAGATTACCGGGTGATCGACAGATAACGCTCAAAAGCCTCACGTTCTTCATCCCGCAAAGTCAATACCTTGAAGCCATCACGGGTTACCAAAATCGTATGCTCAAACTGGGCCGATAACCGGCGATCTTTGGTCGTGACTGTCCAACCATCTTTATGCAGCTTTACGTCCTTTTTACCCTGGTTAATCATAGGCTCGATCGTGAAAGTCATGCCTTCCTCCAGCAATGTACCTTCACCAGCCCTGCCATAGTGCAGGACTTGTGGTTCCTCATGCATACTGCGGCCAATTCCATGCCCACAATATTCACGCACCACAGAGTAATTATTGGCTTCAGCATGCTGTTGTATCGTATGACCGATATCCCCCAACGTGATACCCGGCTTAACGATCTTAATCGCCTTATATAGACATTCTTGGGTCACATTGACCAAACGTCTGGCATGGGATGGCACATCGCCAACACAAAATGTGATACTGCTGTCCCCATAATATCCTTCTTTTTTAACCGTCACGTCTACGTTAACAATATCTTCATTTTTCAGCCTCTTCTCAGAAGGCCAGCCATGACAAACAACATGATTCACTGAAGTATTGACTGTATAAGGGAAGCCATACTGCCCCAGACTGCCGGGTATCGCATCAAGGGTATGAACGATGTAATCATGGCAAAATGAATCGATTTCCAGAGTCGTTATACCTGGCGCGATAATCGAGCGAACCGCTTCAAGTACCTGGCCTGTCAAACGCCCCGCAATTTCCATTTTCTTTATCTCTTCCGCATTCTTTATCAATATTCCGTTGCTTCTTGTCATGTGTTCTTCTCTTAATTCAAGTTATGTAGGTTCCGTTTTAATAATGCACTTGCATTAGTGCACAACTCAAGCCAACATTTATCTCAAATCTTGGATTCGCATGATAAGTGCAATTTCTGAAAAAGGCGGTCAGTTGCTATAGTAGGCATCTTTCTCGCCAAAGGAAAATGCACTATGACCTATAAACAACTGACCGAAT
>NZ_JBBMXH010000087.1:0-21076 GCF_037996725.1 Xenorhabdus entomophaga | reverse complement strand
AATCCATAGAATGCAAATGTCAGATTGCGATGCGCCTGTTAGGGCGCGGCTGGTAAGAAAGCCTTATAGGCGCATATGAAAAACCCCCGGCTATGCCGGGGGATACTTATTGCTATTTGAAACATAATATTCCCTTCATCATTATTTGATTGTAATTTGACCTTTGATAAGTCATCACCTCTATGTAATCAGCGACAACTTGGCTTGTTTCATATAAAGTAAACTCTTAGTAATAATCTTTTCAAAACTCCACGGAGGTCAAATTGATCCCGGACGTATCAAAAGCATTGTCATGGCTAGAGGCAAATCCTACTGTGTTAGATGGTATTTGTCGCGGCATTGAACGTGAAACATTGCGTGTTACTCCAGAAGGTCATTTAGCTAAGACGGCGCATCCAAAATCACTTGGTGCTTCTTTAACGCATAAATGGATTACAACTGATTTTGCTGAATCTCTATTGGAGTTTATTACCCCTGTTGATAACAACATAGATAGAACCATTGATTTCCTTAACGATTTACATCGTTATACTGCGAGAAATCTGGGTGATGAAAAAATGTGGCCTTTGAGTATGCCATGTTTCATTGACGATGAGGAAAACATCACTCTGGCACAATATGGTACGTCTAATGTGGGGCGTTTTAAGACGTTGTATCGTGAAGGATTGAAGAACCGTTACGGTGCACTGATGCAGACGATTTCAGGGGTACATTATAATTTTTCTCTTCCACTAAGTTTCTGGCAGGCACGGTTAGGTATTAAAGATGCAGAAACGGGAAAAGAGCAGATTTCAGAGGGATACCTTCGTCTGATCCGTAATTATTACCGCTTTGGTTGGGTGATCCCTTATTTATTTGGTGCATCACCGGCAATTTGCTCTTCATTTTTACGTGGGCGGAATACAGCGTTATCCTTTGAGAAAACTGAAAAAGGGACTTGTTACCTACCTTATGCAACTTCTCTGAGGATGAGTGATCTAGGGTATACCAACAAATCGCAAAGTGATCTGAATATCACTTTTAATAATCTCCATACGTATGTAGAAGGTCTTAAGAAAGCAATCCATAAACCATCTGCTGATTTTGCGGCAATTGGCGTCAAAAAAGGGGATAAGTACCTCCAGCTTAATACGAATGTCCTTCAAATTGAAAATGAGCTATACGCACCAATACGCCCTAAACGGGTAACTCTGGAGGGGGAGTCGCCTTCTGATGCGTTATTGAGGGGCGGTATAGAGTACATTGAAGTACGTTCTTTAGATATTAACCCTTTCTCCCCGATTGGCGTTGATGAAATTCAGATTCGTTTTCTTGACCTATTCTTGATATGGTGTGCTTTAGCTGATGCTCCTGAAATGGGAAGTAAAGAGCTTGAGTGTTGTCGCGGTAACTGGAATAAAGTGATTTTGGAAGGCCGTAAGCCAGGGTTACATATCGGTATTGGTAGTGGTATTGAACAACAACCTCTTAAATCTGTCGGGCAAGAACTATTCCGGGATTTAGAGCGGGTTGCTGAAGTTTTGGATGCTTGTTCAGGAACTCAGTATCAGTCAGTGTGTAAAGAACTGATTATTATGTTTGAAGATCCATCATTAACGTTTTCAGCGCGCGTATTAGGCAAGATGAAAACTCAGGGGATAGTTGGTTTTGGATTGAAACTGGCAAAAAAATACAGTCAGGAATTGATTGAAGAGCCTTACTCAATTTTGAACAATGATGAAAGTTTTTCTGTTGAGCGTGATGCTTCTGTATTGAGGCAACACGATCTTGAGCAACAAGACAGTATGAGTTTTGATGACTATCTAAAACTTCATGCTGGGTGTTAAAAAAGAAAATGGCCACCAAGTGGTGGCCGAATAAAATCTCTTAGAGAATAGGGATGATAACAATTTGCGCGTCTTCATATCTTATGACCAGCCGCAAATAAAAAGGTTTCATTTATCTGAAAAAATTTTCTTAAAAAATCTGATGCCCTAGGAGGTAGGATTATGCCTTTATTGGATAGTTTTACAGTTGACCATACTCGTATGACTGCTCCAGCAGTTAGAGTTGCCAAGATGATGGAAACACCTCATGGTGATACTATCACCGTATTTGATTTACGTTTTTGTGTTCCTAATAAAGCCGTGATGCCAGAAAAGGGTATTCATACTCTTGAGCATCTGTTTGCGGGTTTTATGCGTAATCATTTGAACGGCGACGGTGTTGATATTATCGATATCTCCCCGATGGGATGCCGTACTGGTTTTTATATGAGCTTGATCGGTGCCCCGACAGAGTTAAGAGTAGCTGAGTCTTGGAAAGCTGCGATGGCAGATGTATTGAAAGTTCAAAATCAGGACCAGATCCCAGAACTAAACATTTATCAGTGCGGTACTTATGAAATGCATTCATTAAAAGAAGCTCAAGATATTGCTCAGAGCATTCTTGATGCCGGTGTTCGCGTTAATCTGAACGAAGAATTAGCATTGCCTGAAGAAAAGCTTGTAGAGCTTAGAGTTTAGTCTGTTTATTAGGTCGATAAGCGATACAATATCTTGATTATCATTCTATATTCTGGCTGCTTAACTTTTGTTAAGCAGCCAGATCTACTTTAGATTGACAGAGTTAGCTTATTTTTTGCCAGTCTTATATTGCTGTTTCCCCCGTCAAGAATCCTTATCGAGGGTGTATCTGCGTGATACGCTTGTCTTTTGGGTACACGTTATCCTGAGTGAAAAACGGCTAAATTATTCACTGAAGTTTATGTCTTGTTCCGTTCTTTTGTTCATTGGTGTTACACGTACTTGCTTAATAACATTATCGTGCACGGAAAGTACTTCAAAATTATATTTGTTAATTTGTACTTGAACATTTAATTCAGGAAGTTCACCTAATTCTTCCAGAATCATTCCATTCATTGTTCTTGGGCCATCTTCGGGGAGCGCCCAATTGAAGGCTTTGTTTAGCTCACGAATATTAGCTGTACCATCCACCAGAACGGTGCCATCACTTTGTGGAAGAACTTCTTCGGCCAAAGTCGGGGACATGGACGTGGTAAAATCACCAACAATTTCTTCCAAAATATCTTCGACAGTGACGAGTCCTTGAATATCTCCATATTCGTCCACGATCAAACCGACTTTCTGCTTGTTGCGTTGGAAGTTAACAAGCTGGGTATTCAGCGGAGTACTGACGGGGATAAAATAGATTTTATCTGCTGCTTTAATTAAGTTTCTTTTTGTGAACTCTTTTTTCTCCATCATCAATCGGTAGGCTTCGCGTACCCGTAGCATGCCAATGGCATCATCAAGGGAATCCCGATAAAGCACAATTCGTCCATGCGGTGAATGTGTTAATTGCCTGATGACGGATTTCCAATCATCATTAATATCAATACCAACAATTTCATTACGAGGCACCATAATGTCGCCCACGGTGACTTTCTCAAGATCCAATATTGAGATCAGCATGTCTTGATTGCGGCGCGATAGATTGGTGTTTGATTCATTTACGATTGTTCTTAATTCGTCCTTGCTGACCGCATCATTACGAATATTAGATACTTTGATGCCCAGACAACGCATAAACAGCAAGCTGATTTTATTAAATGCCCAAACAAGCGGCAGCATGATTTTTTCCAGTGGGCGCAGCAGGAAACTACTTGGAAATGCTATTTTTTCTGGGTAAAGAGCCGCAATGGTCTTTGGCATAACTTCGGAGAAAATAAGGATCACGAAAGTGAGTATGCCTGTAGCAATGGCAACACCCGCATCGCCATAAAGGCGCATACCAACAATAGTGGCGAGAGAAGATGCCAGAATATTGATGAGGTTGTTACCAATAAGAATAAGGCTGATAAGCCTATCTGGGTGACGCAGCAGAGATTCTACCCTACGTGCGGAGCTGCTCCCCTGTTTAGCTAAATGACGTAAGCGATAGCGGTTGATTGTCATCATGCTGGTTTCTGAGGCCGAGAAATAGGCCGAAACGAAAACCATAACAATAAGAATTATAATCAGTGTGCCTGTTGAAACGTGCTCCAAAACAGAATTCCTTCCTAGTATGTATACAAACTGGCTATGGGTCTTTTGAACTCTTAATAAACCATAGCTTCCTGCAATAGCCTGCTACCGAAAAAAGCGAGAGTCAGAATAAACGCACCAATCAGATTGAACCAAATAACGCGTTTGCCACGCCATCCTTCATGATAGTGCCCCCAAAGCAAAATAACGTAGATAAACCATGCAATGATAGATAAAACGGATTTGTGAATATTTTCTTTACTGAAAACATCATCCATGTACATGATACCTGTGCATAGCGTCAATGTTAGTAAAATTACACCAACTTGGATAATGTGAAACATTTTGCGCTCGATGACCATCAATGGAGGTATGCCAGAAGTAAAGGAAAACTTTTTCTTTTTGAGCTGATAATCCAACCATCCAAGCTGCAACGCATAAAGAGCGGCAATGAGTAAAGTGGCATAGCCAAGTAATGCCAGCCCAATATGAATGAATAATTCGACACTGCCCTCAAGGTGCGTAATGAATTCTCCTGGCATCATGCTGGCTAATATCAAATTTATCATGGAGAAGCTGTAAACAATCGGTAATAAAAACCATGCACGACCACGGAAAGCGACGATCGTCATGATGATGCACATAAGTAAACTAACGATTGAGCCTAAATTCAATAGCGTAAGGTTTTGGCCACTGCTGACATGAAATACTTGATATTTTAATGCAATCGCGTGATTGACTAATGCCACAATTGCGAAAAAAAGAGCCCGTTTTTGATAACTGTTTTGTTGGCGCAGTAAACCTGGTACAACAAGTGTTAGGCTCATGAGATAAGCAAGTAAAGCAATAATTGAAAATACCAGCATAACGTTTATCGTTTTCGCAATAGTGTTTACCCTTTATTACTTCAAACTATTCAAGTTATTCAAATTATAGTTTGAAATCTATTGGGTATGGATTGAACTTAAAATTTAAGTATACCGCTAGCAGGAAGAGCCTCCAACCATTGTTAATCATAGTTGGGAATCTCTTTGCAGAGATCACATGATCATCGTGTTATAATTCATAAAATTTGCCTTACAGGTAGACCCACTTGTAGATATCTGAGCTGAGACAATGTTTGATAATTTAACTGACAGACTATCGCGCACACTGCGCAATATCAGCGGCCGCGGGCGGCTGACTGAAGATAATATTAAAGATACACTGCGCGAAGTTCGTATGGCTTTGCTTGAGGCGGATGTTGCATTGCCTGTAGTGCGTGATTTTATTTCACGCGTCAAAGAGAGCGCAGTGGGGTATGAGGTTAACAAAAGTCTGACTCCGGGGCAGGAATTCGTCAAAATCGTTCAGAATGAACTCGTTAAGGCGATGGGAGAGGTTAACAGTGAATTGAACCTTTCTGCGCAGCCTCCTGCAGTTGTTCTGATGGCGGGTTTACAAGGTGCCGGTAAAACAACCAGCGTTGCCAAATTAGGTAAGCTGCTCAAAGAAAAAAATAAGAAAAAAGTATTGGTCGTTTCTGTAGACGTTTACCGTCCTGCGGCTATTAAACAGCTTGAAACTCTGTCTGAAACAGTCGGAGTTGACTTCTTCCCTTCAAATCCGCAAGAAAAGCCGATTGATATCGTCAACAAAGCTATCCAACACGCTAAGCTGAAATTCTATGATGTGCTGTTAGTCGACACCGCAGGTCGTTTGCATGTTGATGAAGCGATGATGGATGAAATTAAAGCGGTTCATGCAGCAATCAAACCAGTCGAAACTCTGTTTGTTGTTGATGCAATGACGGGGCAAGATGCGGCAAATACTGCGAAAGCATTTAATGAAGCTCTACCATTGACAGGCGTCGTCCTGACTAAAGTTGATGGTGATGCCCGTGGTGGTGCCGCACTTTCTATTCGCCATATTACGGGTAAGCCAATCAAATTCCTTGGGGTTGGTGAAAAGACGGATGCGTTGGAGCCTTTCTATCCGGATCGTATTGCATCCCGTATCCTGGGCATGGGAGACATGCTTTCACTGATCGAAGAAATTGAAAGCAAGGTTGATCGTACTCAAGCAGAAAAACTGGCCTCAAAACTGAAAAAAGGCGATGGTTTTGATTTAAGTGATTTTCTCGATCAGCTAAAACAAATGCGTAATATGGGCGGAATGACTAGCATGTTAAGCAAAATGCCGGGAATGTCACAAGTCCCTGATGCGGTCAAATCTCAAATGGATGATAAAGTTCTGGTTAAAATGGAAGCTATCATTAATTCCATGACCCGAAAAGAGCGCGGAAAACCAGAAATCATTAAAGGTTCCCGTAAGCGTCGTATTGCGATGGGATCAGGTACCCAAGTGCAGGACGTTAACCGTTTACTGAAACAGTTTGATGAAATGCAGAGAATGATGAAAAAGATGAAGAAAGGTGGATTGGCAAAAATGATGCGAGGCATGAAAGGCATGCTGCCACCTGGATTTATGGGGCGATAATCAACAAAGTCGCGAAAGAAAATGTACTTTGGATTGCTTTTTGCGCCAAAGTGAGTAAAATTTTCGGGCTTTTAAATGGACAGCCGGACTCCATTCCTCGATGGAGTCTGGTTGTTTTGCTAACTAATGAGGATGTTATGGTAACAATTCGTTTAGCTCGTGGCGGCGCAAAAAAGCGTCCGTTCTATCAAGTAGTCGTGACCGATAGCCGCAATGCGCGTGATGGTCGTTTCATTGAGCGTGTAGGTTTCTTCAACCCAATCGCTTCAGGAAATGCAGAAGCTCTGCGTTTAGATCTGGACCGTATCGAACACTGGGTTGGTCTGGGTGCATCTGTGTCTGATCGTGTTGCTGCACTGATCAAAGACGCAAAGAAAACAGCTTAATCTGTCACGGTGGTAACAATGAGCAAACAATCTGGCCTGAAGCACCCTGTTGAGCCAATCGTATTGGGGAAATTAGGGTCGACGTATGGCATTCGTGGTTGGCTCAGAGTTTTTTCTTCCACCGAACGTGCCGAAGACATTTTTGAATATCAACCGTGGTTTATTCAACGCTCAGGTCAGTGGCAACACGTTGAGCTGGAAGCGTGGAAATACCACAATCAGGATATTATCGTCAAAATCAAAGATATTGATGATCGGGATGCAGCGAATTTACTGACTAACTGTGAAGTTGTAGTGGATTCCCAACAGTTACCAGAACTGGAAGACGGTGATTATTATTGGAGAGACCTTGTTGGTTGCCAAGTCATAAACACTGCGGGTTACAACCTTGGAACCGTTCATGACATGATGGAAACAGGTTCTAACGATGTGATGGTAATAAAAGCAAACCTGAAAGATGCATTCGGTATCAAGGAGCGGTTAGTTCCGTTTCTTGATGGGCAGGTTATCAAGAAAGTCGATCTCGCTACCAAAACGATTGAGGTAGATTGGGATCCTGGTTTTTAATCTCCGGTAAAAACGGTTTAAATGAGTGGGACGCAGTATGTGGATTGGGGTTATTAGCCTGTTTCCTGAAATGTTCCGCGCAATAACCGATTACGGGGTAACTGGTCGGGCAGTAAAAAATGGCCTGCTCAGTATCGAATGTTGGAGTCCACGGGATTTTACCTACGACCGACATCGTACTGTTGATGATCGTCCTTATGGCGGTGGTCCAGGCATGCTGATGATGGTGCAACCCTTACGGGAAGCCATCCATGCAGCCAAAGCTTCGGCGGGTGATGGTGCTAAGGTGATTTATCTTTCACCTCAGGGTCGCAAACTCGACCAACAGGGAGTTTGTGAACTGGCAGCGAATGAGAAGTTAATTCTGGTTTGCGGTCGTTATGAAGGTATTGATGAGCGTGTCATTCAAGCCGAAATTGACGAAGAATGGTCTATCGGTGATTACGTTCTGAGCGGGGGAGAACTTCCTGCAATGACAATGATTGACTCAATATCCCGGTTTATTCCGGGGGTTTTGGGGCGTCAGGCATCAGCAGAAGAAGATTCATTTGCTGATGGATTGTTGGATTGTCCGCATTATACTCGCCCTGAAGTGTTAGACGGTATGGAAGTTCCTCCGGTTCTTCTGTCGGGAAACCATGCCGAAATTAATCGCTGGCGGATGAAACAATCGCTTGGCCGAACTTGGTTAAGAAGGCCCGAACTTCTAGAAAGCCTAGCTCTGACTGACGAGCAAAGGATGTTGCTGGCTGAATTCCAACGTGAATATCAGGATCAGGCAATGAATTAATCCAGACATATCCTGTAAAGGAATGTCTTTGATATATCAGTTTACCTAGGGTAAGAGAGTTATTATGAGCAACATTATTAAACAACTTGAACAAGAGCAGATGAAGCAAGACGTACCTTCATTCCGTCCGGGTGATACCGTGGAAGTTAAGGTATGGGTCGTTGAAGGTTCTAAAAAGCGTCTGCAGACATTCGAGGGCGTGGTTATTGCGATTCGTAACCGCGGTCTGCACTCTGCATTTACTGTTCGTAAGATTTCTAACGGCGAAGGCGTTGAGCGTGTATTCCAGACTCACTCCCCAGTCGTAGACAGCATCAACGTTAAACGTCGTGGTGCTGTTCGCAGAGCTAAACTGTACTACCTGCGTGAGCGTTCTGGTAAGGCTGCTCGTATTAAAGAGCGTCTGAACGCGAAATAATACGCTTTTGCTACATCCGAAAGTTATCGTTAAAGGCCAGCAATTTGCTGGCCTTTTTTAAGTTATTAATGGACTTATATCCAATGAATAACCCGCCATATAAAGCGTCCAACTTTCGGAGTTTACTTTAATAAGCGGGCTATTAATTTGCTTTTTTTCTGATCTAATTAAGCATTACATAAAAGCACTGACCAAAATGAATCCAACTGTGCAGGCGCTGCTGACACTAATCAATCCGGGCAGAATAAAGCTGTGATTGATGATGAATTTCCCGATTTTTGTTGTGCCTGAACGATCAAAACCGATGCAAGCCAGATCGCTTGGGTAAGTAGGTAAAACGAAATAGCCGTAGGCAGCAGGAAAGAAAGCAATCAGAAGTTTGGGATCAACGCCAAGTTGTAACCCCATTGGGGCAATCGCTGTTAATGCAGCGGCCTGGCTGTTAACTAATTTTGATACTAAGAACAGCACCAGGGCATAAGTCCATGGTTGTGCCTGAACAACATCTTCTAAAACGAGCTTTAATTCACCCAGATGTGAGTGAAAGAAGGTATCACTCATCCATGCCACGCCAAAGACAGAAAAAATGGCAACCATACCTGCTTTGAACACTGCGCCGTTGGCGATTTCATTGGCTTTGACTTTGCATACCATCAGCATGATGGCTCCTGCAATTAACATCATCATCTGGATCACCAGATTCATGGAGAGGGGTTTTAACGTTCCATTTGTTTCAAAGGCTGGGCGCAGGTCTGTAAATGCACCAAATAAGACCACAACCGCAATAGCAGAAAAGAAAATCCAGGTTGCCCAATAAGCCTGTTTAGGAAACACTTGGTCTAATAACGTTTCTGAACTGCCATAAATAAACTCACGTTGTTTTGGATCTTTGATTTTTTCCTGAAACTCCTCGTCTTTGTCCAGATCTTTCCCGCGGCGCAAGCTCCATAGTGCAGCAAGTACTACTCCTGTCAGTGATGCAGGTATTGAAACTGCCAAAATTTCCAAAATTCCGTAAGCTTGGCCAATACCATGGCTGGCAGCAATAATTGACACTAAAGAGACGACCGCGACAGAAACTGGAGAAGCTGTGATTGCCATTTGGGAAGCGACAGAAGCAACCGCCATTGGACGTTCAGGGCGGATACCTTTTTTCAGGGCGATATCACCAATGATTGGAAACATGGTATACACCACATGCCCTGTACCACAAAGAAAAGTCAGCGTCCAAGTTGTCAATGGCGCCAAAAGGGTAATGTGCTGTGGATGGCGGCGCAGAAGACGTTCTGCAAATTGCATCATGACATTCAGTCCACCTGCTGTTTGTAAAACAGAAGCACAACCAATTACAGCAAGAATAGTGAGCATCACATCAACAGGAGGCTTACCGGGTTCCAAGCCGAAAACAAATGTCAGTATAAAAAGCCCAATACCACTGATCAGTCCCAATCCCATTCCCGCATAACGCGTACCGATTAATAAGCATATGATTATTATGGTAAATTGCAGCGTTATCATATCTGTCCTTAATAAATGATTAATAAATAAAAACGGGTAATACAGGTTTTTTGATCTGCATTACTTACCCGTTATCTTTCAAGTTGCAGTTTTGTTTTTAAAAACTTGAAATCTATTGGGTATAGTTGTTCTTTATAAATGTTGTTTTATAGTTTCAGAAGAACACTAAAAACATACATTAATATTATTAAAAACCAGATATAAAAATGGGATTGAGATCTTGTTTTTATTAGATGATTTTAAAAGAAATTTATCTTATTAGTAAATAGATAAAAGAAGGTTAATAAAATATTTCCATGTGGATAAAATTGTGAAATTCAATTCACAAAAAAATAACGTTTAAATTTATTCATATGTTACTTTTTTAAACTAGAAATGTAATAAATTATTTCTTTATGGATAGTAATGATGCAGTCATATTATTGTAAATATATATTTACAATAAATGGGGCTTATTTACACCTATGGATTGTATTCTTTACGAGGCATGGTATGTTATCCAGCAGACACTTAAAAAAACTCTAAATGGACAAGACAAGGCAGGTATAGAAATGATCATGCAAAAAGATGCACTTAATAACGTTCATATTCTCGGTGAACAGGTTCTTATCACGCCAGAAGAATTGAAACAGAAATACCCATTGAGTAGCAACGATCTGCATGCCATCACAAACGCGCGTAATACTATTGCTGATATCATTCAGCATCGTGATCCTCGTTTATTAGTGGTATGTGGCCCATGTTCAATTCATGACGTGGATGCTGCCTTGGATTACGCCCGCCGTTTGAAAATGCTCTCTGCTGAATTGAGTGATTGTCTATATATTGTGATGCGTGTTTATTTTGAAAAGCCTCGTACAACGGTCGGTTGGAAAGGCTTAATCAGTGATCCTTACATGGATGGTTCGTTTGATATGGACGCAGGACTGCATATTGCCCGTCGCCTGTTATTAAATCTGGTCGAAATGGGATTACCTTTGGCGAATGAAGCGCTTGATCCCAATAATCCACAGTATTTGGGCGATTTGTTTAGTTGGTCAGCGATTGGTGCAAGAACAACTGAGTCTCAAACCCATCGGGAAATGGCGTCGGGTTTATCGGTATCGGTTGGGTTTAAAAATGGTACTGATGGTAATTTGAATACCGCAATTAACGCCATGAAAGCTGCTGCAATGCCTCATCGCTTTATGGGCATCAATCAGTCAGGTCAGGTTTGTTTGCTACAAACCCAAGGGAATCCGAACGGGCATGTGATCTTACGTGGTGGAGCGGCACCAAATTACAGTGCTGAACATGTTGCTGACTGTGAACGCCAAATGGTGAAAGCAGGGCTGATGCCATCGCTGATGATTGATTGTAGTCACGGTAATTCTAATAAAGATTTTCGTCGTCAGAACATTGTAGTGGATTCTGTTGCTGAGCAGATTATGTCTGGAAATCAGTCCATCATTGGCATCATGTTGGAAAGCCATATTAACGAAGGCAACCAATCTTCCGAACAGCCCCGTACCGATATGAAATATGGTGTGTCGGTAACTGACGCCTGCATTAACTGGCAGACTACGGAGCAGGTATTAAGAAAACTACATCAACAAATTGCTCCACATTTGGCCCACCGAAACACGATGATGAAAAAAGCAGGGTAATCAATATGGCAGAAGAATTGTCACAATTGAGGGAACAAATTGATGAGGTAGATAAAGCTTTATTAGCTTTACTGGCGAAGCGCCTGAATTTAGTGGCACAGGTTGGGGAAGTTAAAAGCCAACTGGGTTTACCGATTTATGCACCTGACAGGGAGGCGGCAATGCTGGCATCCCGTCGTCAGGAGGCTGAAGATATGGGGATTCCGCCTGATCTGATCGAAGATATCTTGCGCCGTATTATGCGGGAATCTTATGTCAGCGAAAATAACAAAGGTTTTAAAAAACTCTGCACTGATTTGGGGCCTGTAGTGATCGTCGGTGGTTCAGGCAAAATGGGTAAACTATTCAGCCGATTGTTGACTCTGTCAGGTTATGACGTGAGAGTGCTTGAGGCTGGGGATTGGGATCACGCCGAAGAGATATTGGCTGATGCCGGAATGGTGATAGTCAGTGTTCCGATTCATTTGACGGAAGAAATTATTCGTCGTTTACCTCCTTTGCCGGAACAATGTATTTTGGTTGATCTTGCTTCTATCAAACACAAACCATTAAATGCGATGCTTGATGTGCATCAAGGGCCTGTTTTAGGGCTGCATCCTATGTTTGGGCCAGATGTAGGTAGCTTTGCTAAACAAGTCGTTGTGTATTGTGATGGGCGTTATCCAGAAGCATATCAATGGCTTTTGGAACAAATATCGGTATGGGGTGCGAGATTGCATCAAATCAGCGCAGAGCAGCATGATAAAAATATGAGTTTCATTCAGGCTCTGCGTCATTTCTCTACTTTTTCTTACGGCCGACACCTTGCAAAAGAAGGTGTTGATTTACAGCAGTTACTTTCACTTTCTTCACCTATTTACAGATTGGAGCTAGTGATGGTGGGACGGTTGTTTGCACAAGATCCCCAATTATATGCTGATATCATTATGTCCAGCCCTGAGAATATTGAACTTATCCGTCGTTATCATCAAAGTTTTGGACAAGCTTTGGAAATATTGGAAGATAAGGATAAATCGACATTTATTGCGAGTTTTAACCAAGTCAGTGAATGGTTTGGCGATGAAGCAAACCGCTTTATGAAAGAAAGCAGGACTCTTTTGCAACAGGCCAGTGATAGCAGAATATAGCAAACACCATAGTATGCTTATCATATGTTAAAACCGGATGTTTCCATCCGGTTGCTTATTGTTAGATTGGATCGATAGGAATGACATTCTCTGATGGGTAACATCCCAACACTTTCAAAAAGTGGGTAATTTCTGACAGTTCTTTGAGTACTTGTTGCATTTTCATGGAGCGCAGGTTGGCATGTACATCGATATAAAACATCTCTTCCCACGGCTTACCGTTTATTGGCCGGGATTCCAGCTTACTCATGACGATATCGTGCTTCTTCAAAATAATTAGCGCATCAACCAGTGCACCGGCTTGTTGCCCTGTTGACATGATAAACGTGGTTTTGGCTGGAACTTGGTCAGATACCTCAATAGATTTGCGGGCAACAACAATAAAGCGGGTACTATTGTCTTGCTGGTTAGCTAGATTGTTTTCTAAAACGTGTAATCCATAAAGCCCTCCACCTGCTTCGCTGCCTAATGCTGCTACTTCTGGTGAGTTGAGTTCAGCGACTTTCTGCATAGCGGCGGCTGTACTTTCACAATAGACAATATTCCAGTGAGGGTATTTATTAAGATATTGATTACACTGTTGAAAAGGTTGAGAGTGACTATAAACGGTTTTTATCCTGGAAATCTCAGTCTGCCCGGAAATCAATAAACAGTGGTTGATTGGCAGGGTTATCTCGCCAACAAGGGATAAAGATGTATGTTGCAATAAATCATAAACTTCATTGATCGCCCCGGAACTTGTATTTTCCAGTGGTAGAATGCCGTAATCTGCCTGACCAATCTCAACCAATGAAAAGATATCAGGGAATTTGTGGCAACTGCACTCAACCAACTGATTAAAATGACGGGCAGAAAATTGGCGAGCCGCAATATGAGAATAGGAACCCTTTGGCCCAAGAAAAGTAATGCGGGCAGAATCATAAGGTGTTTGATTCAGGTGCTGTTGCAACAAAGCTTGTTGGGTGAGCACTGAATCCTCAATGATCATCTGAAAGAGCCGGGTAATGTACAATCCATCTAAACCACGGGACTTACCTTTATCAGTTAGTACGCTTAATAGCTCTCGTTCACGGTTTTTATCTCGAATAGGGCGGTGATCGAGAAGTTTGGTTTGAGCGATACTGCTGGCTAACTGCCGACGTTTAGCGAGTAAGTCCAGTAGATCCGCATCAATATTACTAATCTCTTCTCGTAAATTAATTAAATCTCGTTCCATAGCATGTTCCTGACCTTCTTATCATGGGGATCGGCTGTGTTGTGGATATTGTTCATAACCTGTAAACAAAAAAACCTCCCATCGGTAGGGAGGTTTTTTGTTCGTCTTCTTGATTTCTTCTTAAAACGAAACAACCTCCTTATGAGAAGGTGAAAAAGAAAAATAAGAAAGACAAATTGATAGTCATTTGATTTGTTAGCGCATTACTTTACACATTTAATAATGTACTTTAATTAACCTATTTGAAGGGAAGTGTCAACAGAAGGCTTTTATCGCTTTTATATTGCAGGCAGCAAAAACGCGCTCAATGAGCGCGTTAGAACAAGAATAAGGGATGGTTATACTTCCAGATTAAGATTGGACTCTTTTACACTGTTATCTGCGCGACGAGCTTCTGCCTTATGTCGTACTTTATTGAGCTGACGCTCCAATTTTGTGAGTAGTTCGTTGATAGCAGCATACATGTCCTCATGTTTGGCACTGGCAACCAATGTGCCATTCGGTGTGCCAATTGTGGCATCAACCAAAAATCCTTGCGGCTCTTTTGATAGTACAATATGTGGACTAATTAGGTTGACTTGCCATTTGCTCAACTTATTTAGACGGTCTTCTACATGGCTACGAATTGCGGGGGTAATTTCCATTTGCTTACTGGTAATGTTTACTAACATATAGTTACCTCTTAATGTTACTCCGTCCTCAATGAATCCAGCATACCGCGCTTTTGCGCAAAAAGAATGATCTAAATCACTTTTGTTGTGCGATTTCGAAAGCAAGTGACAGAATTGTGATAGTCGAGGAAGTTATGGATAATTTTTGTTGCGGAGTGGTGCATTCTGCGTCATTATCAGTCAGTTGTGGTATTATAAATTACGTTATAATTTTATAATGTGAATTATTTTCATCATGAAAGTATTGTAAATGTAGTTAAAATCATTCTAATTTTCCGCTAGTCCGCTAGTCCGCTAGTCCGCTAGTCCGCTAGTCCGCTAGTCCGCTAGTCCGCTAGTCCGCTAACTAAAGAGCAGAAATCGAGTGCCATAAAAAAACAGCAGCTGTTTAGCTACTGTTTTTGAACGCCTGTTTAAACCTTGTGAGGTTTAACTTTATGCAGGATTGGCTGCGATAAGTTGTGCCACTTTATTGGCTTCAGCCGTTAACCCCAGTTCCTTATAAGCTGATTCCATATAAGGGAGGGCTTCCAAAGTCGCTTTAGTATCAGGATAATCTCGTAACATTTGTTCTACGCGATTGACAACTGCTACATAAGCGCTGCGTTTAGTGTAATATTTCACGACGGCAAGTTCATACTTAGCCAAGCGCTCCTTAAGGAATACTAAACGCTTGGTAGTGTCGGCTACATATTGACTGTTTGGATAGTAACGCACGAGCTGATTGAAATCACGGAATGCGGCACGGGCATGCTCAGGGTCACGATCTGAACGATCAATACCGAAAAAGCCTTGTAATGCACTATCATCGAGAGCTTGTGAAACTAATCCACGCATATACATTACATAGTCGATATTAGGATGGGTTGGGTTCAAGCGCATGAAACGGTCAATGGATGCGAGAGCCAGTGGAAATTCTGCTGATTTGTAGTAGGCGTAGATCAAATCAAGCTGAACTTGTTGGGAGTACGGCCCAAAAGGATAACGGTTATCAAGGGATTCCAATTGCTTGATAGCCGCTTTATAGTTACCTTCTTGTAGCTTTTCCTGCCCGATTGAATAAATTTGAGATGGCGGGATATCGGGAACAGCATCCTTATTGCTGGAGCATCCAGATAAAACCAGGCTCAATGTGGTCGCTACCACCAGATATTTCATGCGAATCATCACGTGTTGATTATCCTCTGAGTGTTTTCTGGGAGACTGTCCGTGAAGCTCCCGGCAAAATATAGAGTTACAATAGCACACTATTTTAAATGAAACGGCCTCGCCGTCAAAACTCAACGTAAAATATAGAAATTATATATGGCACAACAAATCCGACTTAATGCAATAGTCGCTGAATCTCAGCTTGGTCAACGTTTAGATCAAGCTTTGGCCGAATTGTTCTCCGATTATTCCAGATCACGTATAAAAGAGTGGATCTTGGATAATAAAGTTCAAGTTAACGGTAAATTAATTAATAAACCAAAAGAAAAAGTGCTGGGCGGTGAAGAAATTTCCATCAATGCTATCATTGAAGAAGATGCACGTTGGGAACCACAGGATATTGAATTGAATATTGTTTATGAAGATGACGATATTCTGGTAATCAATAAACCACGAGATTTGGTTGTTCATCCCGGAGCAGGTAATCCTGATGGTACAGTATTGAATGCGCTGTTATACCGTTACCCTGAAATTGCGGATGTGCCCCGAGCAGGTATTGTTCACCGTCTCGATAAAGATACGACAGGATTGATGGTTGTCGCAAAAACTGTACCAGCCCAAACTCGATTGGTGGAATCCCTGCAATTACGTGAAATCACACGTGAGTATGAAGCTGTAGCTTTGGGGTGTATGACAGCTGGTGGAATGGTAGAAGAACCGATTTCCCGTCATCCAACTAAGCGGACACATATGGCAGTACATCCTATGGGAAAACCTGCTGTTACTCATTATCGAGTTATGGAGCATTTTCGTGCACATACCCGTTTGCGTTTGCGTTTAGAAACAGGCAGGACGCATCAAATTCGTGTACATATGGCGCATATTAAACATCCTTTGGTTGGAGATCCTCTGTACGGCGGACGTCCTCGTCCTTTAAAAGGAACTTCAGACGAATTTCGCGAAGTGATGCGCAACTTTGATCGGCAAGCATTGCATGCCACCATGTTACGCCTTTACCATCCGATCACGGGTATTGAAATGGAATGGCATGCACCGCTCCCGGATGACATGGTTAAATTGATTGAAGTAATGAAAGCAGACGCTGAAACTTTCAAAGATGAAATGGACTGGTAGGTAAATGACATCACTGATTTTTCCTGATTGGCCGCAACCTGATAATGTTGGCGCTTGTAGCACAACCCGCATGGGGGGCGTAAGCCTGCCTCCATATGACAGTTTAAACTTGGGTACTCATGTTGGAGACAATCCAGAAAGTGTCGAGCGGAATAGAACATTGCTGGTTGAATATGCTCAATTGCCGCAACATCCCACTTGGTTGGAACAGGTACACGGAACACGTGTTATCACTCTTGGTGGCCAGTCAGAGGATGGTCAATCACAGGAAAATAATCAGGCTGATGCCGTTTACACTAATATTCTGGGGCAGGTTTGTGCTGTTATGACAGCAGATTGCCTCCCCGTATTATTTTGCAGTATTTCAGGAGATGAGGTTGCAGCAGCTCATGCCGGATGGCGTGGGTTATGTGCAGGAGTATTGGAAAATACGGTATCTCGATTTAATGCAAAACCTGAAATGATCCGCGTGTGGTTAGGGCCAGCGATTGGCCCTGAAAAATTTGAGGTAGGCAATGAAGTCAGGGACGCTTTCATTGCGACCAATTCTGATCTAGCGCAAGCCTTCACACCTTATGGTGATAAATTTCTGGCAAATATTTATTTACTGGCTAAATTAAAATTGCAGTCTGTAGGGATAACAGACATTTTCGGTGGAACTGCATGCACAGTCACAGAAGAAAAAAACTTTTTCTCTTATCGTCGTGATGGTAACACTGGGCGAATGGCAACTTTAATCTGGTTGCGATAACCTAATTTACAGGACGATCTTTGGCGTATGGCGGTCAGTTTCCAATTAACTTTTCAGAAAACCTTGAATATTTAAAGAATGGCCTTATCTAATCTCCAGTAGCAAATTCTGACCAGTATTGGAGGTGTTATGCGTCTGGATCGTCTTACCAATAAATTCCAGCTTGCTCTCGCTGACGCCCAATCCCTCGCATTAGGGCGTGATAATCAATTCATTGAACCTATCCACTTGATGAGCGCATTGCTCAATCAAGAAGGTGGCTCTGTCCGTCCTTTATTGGTGTCAGCAGGGGTGGATACGGATGGCTTTAATAATCAACTTAGTCAGGCTCTGAACCGATTGCCAAAAGTAGAGGGCAACGGTGGGGATGTTCAGGTATCCAATGAGCTGGGGCGTTATTTAAACCTGTGTGACAAACTTTCGCAAAAAGCAGGCGATAACTTTATTTCTTCTGAACTCTTTGTTCTGGCAGCGGTAGAAAAACGTGGAACATTAAGTGACATACTGAAAGCTGTTGGGGCAAATAAAGATAAAATCACTAAGGCAATAGAACAAATGCGTGGTGGTGAAAACGTGAATGATCAAGGCGCAGAAGATCAGCGACAGGCATTAAAGAAATATACAATTGATCTGACTGAACGTGCTGAACAAGGCAAATTAGACCCTGTTATTGGGCGTGATGAAGAAATTCGTCGCACAATTCAGGTGTTACAGCGTAGAACTAAAAACAATCCCGTTCTCATTGGCGAACCGGGTGTTGGGAAAACGGCCATTGTTGAAGGTCTGGCACAGCGCATTGTTAACGGTGAAATTCCTGAAGGATTGAAAAACAAACGTGTTTTATCCCTTGATATGGGCGCGCTGTTGGCGGGTGCGAAATACCGCGGTGAATTTGAAGAACGTTTGAAAGGTGTTTTGAACGATCTCGCCAAACAGGAAGGCTCAGTTATCCTGTTTATTGATGAATTGCATACCATGGTCGGAGCGGGTAAAGCTGAAGGTGCAATGGATGCCGGTAACATGCTGAAGCCCGCTCTGGCTCGTGGTGAACTGCATTGTGTTGGTGCGACGACATTGGATGAATATCGGCAGTACATTGAAAAGGATGCCGCCTTGGAGCGTCGCTTCCAAAAGGTTTACGTCGCAGAGCCTACTGTTGAAGACACCATTGCTATTCTGCGTGGGCTCAAAGAACGTTATGAATTGCATCATCATGTACAGATTACCGACCCGGCAATCGTTGCGGCAGCAACATTATCTCATCGCTATATTTCCGATCGTATGCTGCCTGATAAAGCAATTGATTTGATTGATGAAGCAGGGGCAAGCCTGCGTATGCAGATGGATTCTAAACCAGAAGCATTGGATCGTCTGGAACGCCGTGTTATTCAATTAAAGCTTGAACAGCAGGCACTGAAAAAAGAGTCTGATGATGCCAGTAAGAAACGCTTAGAGATGCTGAATGAAGAATTGGCGGAAAAAGAGCGTGAATACTCTGAGCTGGAAGAAGAGTGGAAAGCTGAGAAAGCAGAACTTAGTGGCACTCAGAATATCAAGGCTGAATTAGAACATGCACGTATTGAGTTAGAAAAAGCTCGCCGTAGTGGTGACTTGGCCAAAATGTCTGAAATTCAGTACGGAAAAATTCCAGAATTGGAAAAACGTCTGACAGCGGCAACAGCAGCAGAAAATCGTCATATGAAACTGCTGCGTAATAAAGTCACGGATGCTGAAATTGCTGAAATACTTGCTCGTTGGACAGGAATTCCTGTTTCCAGAATGTTGGAGAGTGAAAAAGACAAATTGCTGCGCATGGAGCAAGAATTGCATAAACGCGTTATCGGGCAAAATGAAGCTGTGGATGCCGTATCGAATGCAATTCGTCGTAGCAGAGCGGGATTATCTGATCCTAATCGTCCAATTGGCTCTTTTATGTTCTTAGGGCCGACTGGGGTTGGTAAAACAGAATTATGTAAGGCGCTGGCTAATTTCTTATTCGACAGCGATGATGCCATGGTGCGTATCGATATGTCGGAATTTATGGAAAAACATGCCGTTTCAAGATTAGTAGGCGCTCCTCCAGGATATGTTGGATACGAAGAAGGTGGTTATCTGACAGAAGCTGTACGCCGTCGTCCCTATTCTGTCATCTTGCTGGATGAAGTAGAGAAAGCACACCCAGATGTTTTCAATATATTGTTGCAGGTATTGGATGATGGTCGTTTGACCGATGGTCAGGGAAGAACGGTTGATTTTCGTAATACGGTTGTGATTATGACCTCTAACTTAGGTTCAGATATGATTCAGGAGCGTTTTGGTTTACTGGATTATATAGGAATGAAAGATATGGTGATGGAAGTAGTTGGTCATCATTTCAGACCTGAGTTTATTAACCGTGTTGATGAAGTCGTTGTATTCCATCCATTAGGAAAGGAACATTTAACATCTATTGCGAAGATTCAATTGCAACGTTTATATCAGCGTCTGGAAGAACGGGGTTATCAGGTTACAATGACACCTTCCGCATTGGAGAAACTGAGTGAAGCTGGTTTTGATCCTGTATATGGTGCTCGTCCATTAAAACGCGCTATTCAGCAAGAAATTGAAAATCCACTGGCTCAACAAATTCTTTCTGGCAAGTTGATTCCGGGCAAATTGGTGACCTTGGAGCTGGAAAATGACCGTATTGTTGCAATGCAATAATACTGTTTACTTAGAGCCTCTTTTAGTTAAAGAGGCAATGAAGATAAAAAGAGGTGGAAAAACCACCTCTTTTTCTTTTTCTTTTTGTAGACTAATAAAACATCGAATCAGGCTGTTTTGGGCGATAAGTAAGCGGTTGGGCGGTTTTTTTAAAATAACTGTTGCCAGTATCACAAAAGTCCCTATAATGCGCATCCGTTGTCACGACAAACACACAAACCTGTCGAGATGACAAAGTGAAAGGCCTTGAAAAATAAGGCTTGACACTTGAGGCGAAAAGCGTAAGATACGCAGCCTCGCAACCGGGCAGAGAACTGCCGGTTGCCAACGCTCTTTAACAATTTAATCAGACAATCTGTGTGGGCACTCGCAAGACACTATCCACGCCGAAAGGCGAAAAAGATAACAAGTCTTGAAGAGTGACTGAACAGTTAATTCATTACGAACTAACAACAGTTTAATTCTTTGAGCATCAAACCTTTAATTGAAGAGTTTGATCATGGCTCAGATTGAACGCT
>NZ_JBBMXH010000086.1:0-21097 GCF_037996725.1 Xenorhabdus entomophaga | reverse complement strand
GCAAATATTCGTTCTTTATCGCGAACAACAGGGACGTTGTGCGTTATGTAAAATGCCAATCACTCAAGAAACAGGCTGGCAGGAACACAATCGGGTGCCTCGCCATCGGGGTGGCAGAGATGTCATCGGAAACAGAGTATTACTCCATCCTTCTTGCCATCATGAGGTACATGAGCGCGAATCTTCGGTCAACATGCTGGCCTGCTGAGCAGGTTTATAAAGGCTTGAGCCGTATGCGGTGAAAGTCGCTCGTACGGTTCTTAGAGGGCGGGTGCGTAGTAATACGTGCTCGCTACTCGACTGAGCTGGGCGATGGAATGCAAAACGGGTTTTTGTTTTGTGTTCCATCGTCAGCAGACAAGCCGCGTAGCGGCGCGTCAGTCTGGTATTTAAAGACTTCTTTTAACCATTGCAATAATGGCTGAAAAAAGTTCGGTTTCCGCCTCACTTGCAGTGATATCGCCATTAGCGGCTGCATAAGATAAAGCTTCAGCCGCTCCCAACATTGCCCAGAGACGCGCTGCGGTAATTTTTTCGCCTTTGGTGTATGGCATCAGTGTTATCCTGCATTTTTCTACGAAAATCCGGACATATTCGCGTTTGATTTTTTCGAGTTCAGGTGAGCCTGCTAAAGCGGCAATAATACTGGGTATTTCACGGCCCTGAAGAAGTACACAATTGATATAAGAGGATGCAATAACAGCGGCTTTTTTTTCCAGAATGGGTTCGCTTTGTTGAATTGCTGTGTCCATGATTATCGTCTGGCGGTTATCGAATTCGGTGTACAGCGCTGCTAATAGGCCAGACCGTGTACCAAAATGGTCATAAACAACCGGTTTTGTCACGTTGGCTTTCTCAGCCAGTCTGCCCAGAGTCAGGGCCTCTGTTCCCTCTTCCCGAATGATCTTCCAGGCAATGTCGGTTAGCTGCTGATAACGTTCTTCTCTTGTGAGACGAACACGAGGTTGTGAAGTCATCAGTTTTGAATGGGTTTTGTTGCTTGACATGTTTATATACCAAAGGTAACTTACTAATGGTAACCTATTCTTGGTATATAGGTTACGCTTGTCTTTTATCATTATCAAGAAGGAGACATTTGGTGCACGCTCTTATCGTTATCTCACACCCTATTCCTGACTCTCTCAGTGGTCATGTGGCACAATATATTGCCGATGGCGTCACGCAATCAAATTCCGAAAATAGTGCCGAAATTGCCGATCTTGCGAAAGAAGGATTTGATCCGAGATTTACTGGATCAGATATTGCGGCTTTTTACAAAGAAAGTTTACCTCCGGCTGATGTTATTGCTGAGCAATCACGAATTGCTTTGGCTGATGCGCTTGTCTTGGTCTATCCCGTCTATTGGTGGACAATGCCTGCTTTACTTAAGGGGTGGATCGATCGTGTGTTTTGTCATGGTTGGGCTTATAATGAACTTCCTGATGGAAGACTGGAAAAAAAACTTCAGCACCTTCCGGTACATTTGGTTGCTATTGGTGCAGCCAGTAGAGAGGCTTATTTAAAACATGGTTTTTGGGAAGCCATGAAAACACAGGTTGATCATGGCATTTTTGATTATTGTGGTGCCCCTGTTATCACTTCAGAATTACTGCTTTATCCTGAGTTAAAAGAGACAAATGCGTATCAAGAAGCTGCATACAGAATTGGTCGTAGCATTTTCATCATGGCTGAAGCTTCAGAAGCATAATGTCCAGTTAACTCAGAATTAAGGCCAACTTTCTGCCAGATCTCAAGATACCTACAAAAGTATGATGCCTGTGTTCGTAGATAGATTGTCTAAGCGGAGTGTCAGTTTGCAGTAGGTATCTATCATTTATCACATTTTTCTATCAGAAACACCGTTGCTCATTTTCCCTAAATTAATGGTGATAGCTAGATGAGGAGTTAACCACCTGCGTCATCCATTCAAACCAGTCACAGGCTTTACAGGCTCGGGTATCCAGCTTCGGATCGAAATGGTAGTGATGATGAGAAATATCTTCACAATACCCCACAAAGGGCTGATCAATACGGTGAAGCTGAATCGCCGCCGCTTGCTCTTTGGAAGCCGGGAAAAATGCCCCACCAACTTCCGCAAACATGTCGGTATCATCCTGCTGTGCGCCACAGTGTTCGCAATGGTTTATCCAGTGCTGCCTGCGCAGCCGTTGGCTGACCGCTTTGCGCAGCGTGTGATGAAAACCGGGCAGCACGCTACGCACCATAGTGGGAATATCGGCGATATAGAACAGAAATGCCGGGCTGTCCTGCTCAGAGTAGTCCACTTCCGTGCCGGGTTCATCGCCGTTATCCGCTTCCAGTAGCTGGTGGCCGGCAGGTAACATAAACGCCGTGACGGTGGTGTGTTCATGGCAGTGCGGGCACGGCGTCCGGGTTTGGGCGAGATACCAGGATTCGGCATGGACATTGTAGAACGGCAGCCAGTTCATAAACGGGGTCGGGTCAAAACTGCTGTCGATATACCAGGTTTGAGCGGCCGCATCCCAGTGCGCGCCCAGCTTCCGTACTTTCTCGTATTCATCGTCGGGGACGTTTAAATCAATCCGCAGCATGTGTCTTCCTTTATTATTAAACCGTTAATCAAATAAATTAGTCAGACTATTTAGCTAATTTTCACCAAAGCATAAAGAGTTTATTACTGACCGCCGCTAAAAAACGCCGCATCCTTGGCATTTTGGAATCCATCATAAGGTGAGTATTTATGCGCGGTGGTTTTTCGATATCCTGTTCTGTCTGCCTGCTGGGGCTGGCTGTGTTGTGTATACCACTGGCTCATGCGGCCGAAAAAGACGAACTGGCAAGTGCAAAGCGTCTGATTGAGCAGGTGCAGATAGCACTGGAGCGTGCCAGCATCGCAGGAAAGCAATCGGATACGTCAAAACTTCCTCGTTATGACTTTGATTATCAGCGCATCCAGGCTGATCTCAGCACCATCAAAGCGGGTATCGATCACTATCTCACGCCTTCCCGCGACCAGCCCCAGGGATCTGGCGCGTTATCCGGCCATTACAGCCAGGAAAATTCGCAATGACGCAGGCACAACGCAATGCTTTTGAAGTGGCCTCGGGGCATTTTGATATCACTTTTCTGTATCTGGTGTGTGTCGGGTTTTTCTTAGCCACGGTGTTTTTCTGGGCGGCCTGGGCCGCAGTGGATGTCTGGAATGGCTGGGCGAATGAAAAAGTGCGTAATCAGACCCTCAAACAGTTTGCCCTTCGAACCACAGTATTGCTGGTCATGGTTGTCTGGATGTTTGCCAGTTAATGCAGCGAACATAATGAAAAGGAACAGAGTCAATATGAAGCAAATTTTTACCGTCTGCCAGCGTATCAGCACAAACCTGATGACACGGGTCAGTGTGTTCATGCTGTTATTCGGGCTTTCCTGTAGATCCGCCTGGGCGGATTTGCCCGCTATCGAACCGCCGAAAAGTGGCGGCGGGGGCGGATTGCTGGGACAGGCGAAAGGGTACGCACAGGATGGCATTGTGATTGGCGGGTTGATCCTGTCGGCGGTGGCGTTCTTTAAAGTCGCCTCGGCCGCCGTCGAAACCTTTTCCGAAGTGCGGGATGGCAAATCGACCTGGACCCAGTTTGGCGCCATCGTCGTGGTCGGCGTGGTGCTGTTGGTTGCCGTGATTTGGCTGCTGTCGAAGTCGGCCAGCATTATTTTTTAAGGCAGCCACCATGCAGACAATCGCTTTCTTACCTGACCGTTTAAACGCCGAACCGGTGGTGTTTCGCGGGTTCACCACCCCTGAGATGGGACTGGCCGCACTGGCCGGGATCGTGCTCGGACTGGCAGCCAGCATTCCCCTGATCCCATTAGCCGGTTGGGTCATGATCCCGACCGGCATGTTGGTCATGCCCTTGTTACTGATCAGCTTTGGCGGGCGCTGGCTTGCGCATGTTAAACGTGGCAAGCCGGAGAATTATATCTGGCTGAAACTGGCGGAGAAAAAACGCCGGTTGGGGCTGGGTGATCCGACACTGATTATTGCCGCCCGGGGCTGGTCACTGCGCCGCAGCAGGAGACTGCGATGAGCCGGTTTCGTCATGCGGTGAAAAACCGGGATCAGCATATTCTGACCCTGCGAGTGGCGTGCGGCATTCTGGTGTTGGTATTGTTGCTGAGCCTGAGTGGCTGGATGGCTTCACCACGCAATCTCACCATCCATAATCCGCCGGACTTACGCACCGGCAGCACGCGCCCGTGGTGGGAAGTGCCGACACCCAGCGTCTATAGCTTTGCCTTTTATATTTTCCAGCAACTGAATGCCTGGCCGAAAAATGGCGCACAGGACTATCCGGCGAAAATTTACGCTTTATCACCTTATCTGACGCCTGCCTGTCAGGATTTTTTGCGTGAAGATGCCAAAACCCGTGCTGACAGTGGCGAGCTGCTTGACCGGGTGCGGGTGGTATATGAAATTCCCGGCCGGGGCTATGGGACGCGCAGTGTGACAGTGCATGACCGGGATAACTGGGTAGTCCGGCTGGATTTGGTGGCCGATGAATATTATCACGCCGAACCAGTTAAACGGGCACTGGTACGTTATCCGCTGAAAGTGGTGCGCTGGGAGGGCGATGCCGAGCGTAATCCCTTCGGGCTGGCACTGGATTGTTACGACGGAATGCCACAGCGGCTGGAAGCGATACAGCAATCGGCAGAAGAGAAAAAGGGCGTGTTTCAATGAACAGAGTGCCATTTGGTTGCCGTGGTGTTTGGTTAGGACTGGCCAGTCTCTTGTTGTTCAATACCAGCGCAAAGGCCGATGAATTAATGAAATGGGAACGCATTCCGTTATCCATTGCGCTCAAGGTCGGTCAGGAGCGGATTATTTTTGCTGACCGGAATGTCCGTATCGGTTTTCCGCCAGCGCTTCGCGATACATTGCGGGTACAGAGCGCGGGCGGGGCGATTTACCTGAAAGCCAACAGTACCTTCCCGCCAACCCGCCTGCAATTGCAGGACAGCGAAAATGGTGAAATCATTTTACTGGACATTACGGCTGCCAAAGCGGGGCCAACAGAGCCAGTACGAATTATTTATTTGGATGAAAAACAAACTGCGTCAAAAGAAGAATTACAGCGTCAGAGCAAAGTCGAATTATCAGCGCCCGTTCCGGTCGCCTTAACCCGTTATGCCGCGCAGCAGCTCTATGCCCCGTTGCGTACCGTCGAGCCGGTGGCAGGCATCCAGCCCGTGAATCTGCATTTGCCTCTGTCTATCACCACACTCTACCCGTCAGAGCCGATTGCGATTATGCCGCTGGCAGGCTGGCGATTACACCATCACACGATCATCGCGCTGAAACTGCGCAATACGGCTAAACGCACTATCCCCCTCGACCCGCGAGGATTACAGGGGCAGTTTGTGGCTGCTACGTTCCAGCATCGTTGGCTGGGTGAAACGGGGTCACCGGAGGATACAACGGTATTGTACCTCGTCACCAAAGTACCGCTGGATAATGCCTTTATCCCTGAGCCGGCATCGGTGAAACCAGGAGGCCGTCATGGAGGTTAAGTCCAATGCGTTGGTGAAAATACTGGTGCCGACGGTATTGCTCATCGGCGGGTTTATTGGCATCAAAAGTTGCAGTTCAACGGAAGGTGCCGCGCCCAGCACGACGTCGAATAATGTATTGGCCACACTGTCACCGGAGGAGTTACAGGCGCTGGGGGTAGGTGGCGATACGCCGGAAGATACCCTGCGTACCCTGATAGGGGCACTGAATAAAGTGCGGGCAGAGCAGAAACGCCTAAGCCAGCAGAATACCGATATCCTGAAAGAAAATGACCAGTTAAAGCACCAGCACCTTGATGTTGCCGACCAAATCGATGCGGCGGTTGCGACTATTCGGCAGGAAGATGAACAGCGTCAGCACACGTTGCAGGATGAGCAGCAAAGTTTGCTGGCACAAATTGATTTACTCACTGAGCGGTTAAATTCAACACCTTTGTCTGTACCGGAAAGCCAAAGCGCATTGAGCAATCCGTATGCCGTCCACCCAGTCAGTGGGCAGGATGAATTTATCTGGGTCAATCCGGCGGATGAAAAACCGACAGCGTTGCAGGCGATGGGGAATGGTCAATCGACGCCGCAATAGCGTGGGCAGGGGTACGCATGGGTGATGTGGCCGGCATGATGAGTCAGGGCGTGGGGCAGGTCAGGCAATCCGCTGGCATGTTCGGGCAAATGGTGATGCAGAAAGTGTTGTCCAAAGGAAAGTAGTCAAATTAAGTACTTAAGAATTAAGGGATAGGATTCTGTCCCCTAATTTGAATTTGATATTTTCCTTTATTTAATCTATTGATAATTGTTTCGATTATTAAAATAACTAATATTGTCGCGTTAATGTTTTAATCCAAACTCTTCTAAGTTTAGGTTTTATATTCACCTCAGTAACGCAGCGTTCATGATATATATCACAAAAAAGTAAATTATTTAATGACATCCTTGCCAATATGCCTTATATATAAAGTGTTATACTTTCATGTTTATATCGGATCCTTTTTAGGGTAATAGGCGATATATAATCAATATAGAGGCCTCAAGGGTTGCAACCGTTGAGGCTTCGCTACTATTTTAATGGAAATAAATAGTGCGTCAAAACAGTTAGTCAAAAATTTCATTTGGTCAGATGTCTTATTTCAATAATCCGATAAAATTTCAGGTCATGTCCATATTCTGCGTATTTGTGGAATCTGTGTTTTCATCATTTTTAATGTATCACAATGAGAAAAATCGATTTGGCTGATTTAACTTAACTGTTAAGGTTAGTTTTTTCGTTATTGAATTAATAATGAAAATAGTTAAATTAGAACACCTTTAATGTGCTGCGAAATGGATTAAAAGAAGTGATGAGTGATACCAATGAAAAGGGTAAGGGCAGGAAGAATAAAAAACACGCTGACTACTTTATTCCTTATAAAACGACATATGATTTACGCTTAAGTAAAAGGGAACCTAATTTAATCAACATACTGAGACAGGTTCAAGGCTATGAATATGGCTTTTTTACCGTGTTAGGTATCCGCCCTTTGTCTCAACGGAATGGCGGAAAAAATAATTCGATTTATGTCGTCAGATGCCGGTGTGGTAAATATGCTGTCAGGACATTAAAAGCCATTAAAAACCCGAACAATATGAATGATATGTGTGTGCATTGCCAGCATCTATTTAGTCAAAGACGGAAAGCAATCTTTCACACGACAGGAAACGATGTGGATTTGTCAGAGTTAACCGGAATTAAATATAAAATGCCTTTAGAAATTAAAGAATAAGAAAATAGCGCCGCACTTCGAAATTGAATTCTCGGAGGACACCTGATGCAGGGGTTACGCATGAAAATATTTAGTGGATAATTCCTTCATTTTTAGAGGAGTGCAGATGAAAGAATTAGTGGAGGTCTTTTCTGATTTTCCAGATCCACGTTGTCAGGGAAAGGTTAAACACCGTTTTATTGATATCTTAGTGATCGCGGTATGCGCTGTCATTGCCGGGGCTAACGCCTGGACCGATATTGAACAGTACGGCCAGCTAAAAAAGGATTGGCTGGGTTCATTTCTTCCGCTCAGAGGCGGTATTCCGTCACATGATACTTTCCGGCGCTGTGCTACAATTATCCGGAAAACCAATCCCACCAGAGTAGGAAATTCCGTAATTTTTGCCATAAATACGGAATTGATGCAGGTGGTCATCCTGCCATCCCTGCGCGATCTGAATGATATAGTGAAAAGTGGCTAAAGAAGTCCCGCCTGATAATCTGAATCGGCGCCAGACCATAGGACTGATCCCCTGAAGAGCGACTTTCACGACATAGGTTTTCATGGTGAAGTATCAGACTTAATAAGTGCACTTGACTGTTCGTTCTATCGCCAATTTAACACTGTGCCCCACAGATTTTTATGGTCTCTCACTTTTTCTGATTTGAGATAATAACGACAATAAACATCAACTTTAGCCATACTTCACCTAAAAAAGTTAAAAGCATATCACATCAACTAACTATTCAATATATGACCTAATTATCAGTAAATGTAAATTTTTCCAGAGAAAATATTTAGGAAATGATTAATGAAATAATATTTGCATATAATTAAATTTAATTATCTCTAAATGTGATGCTTTTACAGGTGTAATATTTATGGCTTGGATAATATAATGATGTTTTTTATATTCTGCATATTGACTTTTATTTGTTTGAATGTAGTCTAACCTGCAAACACTAGTAAAAATAGCCCTCCAAGAAGGCAGTGGTCAACTTCACTATAAAGTCAGCTCTAAATATAAATGCTGTCATTTCTGTTATTTTTCGATAAAGAGTCAATACCTGCTGTCGATCACACCCACAAAATGTGGTTTTCAGTGAAGAATAAACTTTATATTTTGAAAGGGTAATATAATGGCTGGAAAAATCACGATAGATCCCCCAAGCGGTAACATTATCAAAGGGCAACCCTTCAGTGTGGTTGTTTCAATAAGTGGTGAAAATAATATTCAAAGTACTGTGGAGGTCAGTGCTGCTCTCCCGCCCGGTGTTAAATTAATCAAGACATTCCCCCGCTCAGTTAATAGGCAAATATTCTCCCAACAACTGATATTTCAGGCCGATGAAAGCAGTACTGATCACGAAATCAAATTTACCGCAAATTCGGCGAGTAAACCGAAAGGGCAGGCAACCTATCACCCTGTCGATAACCCAGACCTGAATCCCGATACTTGCGTACTGAGAGGAGCAACGACTTATTTATATGACGCTAAGCCTGTTGAATTAACGGGTCCCGCCCCAGGGAAGGACAACCCATTTGTTTCAGCATCAATCAATCCGATGTTAAAGCAGGGAGGAGGGGCAATTTCAAACTATGATATTCCGCTTCGTACAACAGCCCCACTGCGAATATTCACAGAGGACATGGTTGAAATCTATCCTTATGATATTGATCGGGATAACCAGTTTTATTACTACCTGATTCAGAAAATATCAAGCGCAGCGGTGAATCTAAAAATATATGCTACTCAGAATGTCCATAAGTTCGTTACTCTTGATACGCTATTCAATGATGAGAAATACAATCAAAGGCAAATCATATTTATTACGACTGCTCCGACTGATGTATCCGACAGCTTTGAGCCACCAAACATTGAAGAAACATATTTTTCTTCTACTTTAACAAGGCCGGAGCAACAAGTGGATGATTTTACGTTCATGGTTCCGAGCTACGAGGGAGCCAAAATCGGCGATTTTATCATCGGGTTTGTGACAGACGATAAAAAAGACATTTTTAAGAAAGAACTCTTTGTTGGGCAGCTAACAGTTGAAGAAAGCGGATCTTATAGGTTTAAAGCCGATTACAGCGACCTGTATTCGGGTGATAATCATATCAGCTATGTTACGCTTGACCAAACAGGTATGCCAGTAAGATCTAAGCTTAGTTACATATATTATGATAATGGCGGCATTAACGGTCCAAGTCCCTTTGATGGACACCGGACTCTGGTTGCCCCAGAAGTATATGACCAGTACGGTCAATATATTGGCAAATTCGACCCAATTAATATCTACAGTATCGGTACAAAAGGGCTTGAGGTTTGGTTACCATCCGATCACACTAATCCAGATCATACCATCGCCGCAGGTGACAAGATCACGATTAAAGCCTATATCTCACACTGCGTCGATACTATCTCACCAGTACGTCCTTTACCAATTGTGATAGCTATAACTGTGCAATCGACAGACATAATAAATGGCTATTATAAAGTTACCATCACGTCCGATAAACTGATAGGGTATGACAGAGCAGAGGGTTATGACGTGGGAGTGCTCACGATAGAATACAGTCGTCTTGCCCAGAAACAAAAATCGAAAATTTTCACCAGAAGCTTTGGTACAGTCGAACCTCACTAACCTGCATGGGTGACAGTCAATAGTGACTACTATTGACTGTCACCTTTTATCAATATGTTACTTTCGAAACAGAGTTAAAATCTGCTATTGAACACACCCACAGAATGTGATTTCAAGTTAAGAATAAACTTTATACTTTGAAAGGATAATATAATGGCTGGAAAAATAACGACATTTCCTACAGATGGTAACAATATTATCAAAGGACAACCCTTCAGTGTGGTTATTTCGATTTCTGGTGAAAACGATGATACAAATGTAAAAATCAGTGTCGCTTTTCATTCACCGGGTATAACACTAATAAAGGCATTCCCCGCAGTAGCTATTAAGGGGTTACTTTCCCAGCAACTGATATTCCAGGCCGACGAAAGCGGCGATAATTACAAAATCAAGTTTACCGCAAATACGACGGGAAACCCTAGCAAGGAAGTAACTTATTACGCTGTCGATAACCCCGATCTGAATCCCGATACTTGTGTACTGAGAGGAGCAGCGGCTTATTTGTATGACGCTAAGCCTGTTGAATTAACGGGGCAACCGCCAAGTAGAACCAACCCATTCATTTCAGCATCAATCAATCCGATGTTAAAGCAGGGAGGGGGGGCAATTTCAAACTATGATATTCCGCTTCGTACAACAGCCCCACTGCGAATATTCACAGAAGGCTCGGATGAAATTTCCCCTTATAAAATTGATAAGGAAAACCAGTATTATTATTACCTGATACAAAAAACATCAAAGGCAGCTGTAAACCTAAAAATATATGCCACTCAGCAGACCCGTGGGTTCGTTGAGCTTGATACGATATTCCATGATGAGGAATACAATCAAAAACAAACCATGTTTATTACGACCGTTCCGACTAATGTATCCAGCAGCCTGGAGCCACCGGGCATTGAAGAAACACTCTTTTCTTCTACTTTAACAAGGCCGGATCAAGCGGACGCGTTTACGGTCATGGTTCCGAGCTACAAGACAGCCCGAATTGGTGATTTTATCATCGGGTTTGTGACGGACGATAAAGGAGATATTTTTAAGACAGAACTGTTCGCCGGGCAAATAACAGGTGAAGAAGACGGATATTATAAATTTAAGGCCGCTTACAGCGACCTGTATTCGGGTGATAATCATCTTTGCTATGTTGCGCTTGACCAAACAGGTATGCCAGTGAGATCCAAGTTGAATTACATCAATTATGATAACGGCGGTATTAATGGTCCTGGTCCCAATGACAAAAACCGGACTCTGGTTGCTCCAGAGGTATATGATCAGTACGGTCACTATATTGGTATATATAATCCAGTCAATATCAACAGCATCGGTACAAAAGGGCTTGAGGTTTGGCTGTCATCCGATATCAATAATCCAGATCACACCATCGCCGCAGGTGACAAGATCACGATTAAAGCCTATATCTCACACTATGTCGATATCCACCCAGAAAAAGCACGTCCTTTACCGATTGTTGTGGTTGAAAATCACACTGTGCAATCGACAGACATAACAAATGGCTATTATAAGGCTCCCACCATCACGCCCGATAAACTGATGGGATATGACTCAGCAGAGGGTTATGATGTAGCAGTCCTCACGATGGACTACAGCCGTCTTGCCCAGAACCAGAAATCGAAAATTTTCACCAGGAGCTTCGGTACAGTAGCACCCGGGGAAGGAGACTCGTTAGAGTAGAATCTTAATCAAAATATGTGACTGCTCATAGTTACTGCTTTTTGGCAGTCGTCTCCATGAAGATAATTGTTTGAGAAAGGTGATAGCATGTCTATAAAGAACACAATATTGAACGCCATCCTTGTTCCTCTTACTTTACCACAAAGCAGCAATGATATTATTGATGAATCGGCACTAAGCCAAGATGAACTGGTCGTCATAATAAAAAGGCATGAAAAAATTCGTGTTGGATATAAAATCATTGTTCATCTGACGCCATATCTATCATCAATACCATTTTTTATCACAGATAAAAATATTGATGATCCAACGTATCAAATAACCATACCTTTTTCTGCTATTCCTCTCGGAAGTTATGATATTTACTATACCATCACTGACTTGCTAGGGAATGAAGCTAAATCTGAAAGTACCCATGTCACAATTCAAAAGACAGAGCCGCCGAAAAAGACAGATCCTCCGCAACCCTCTCTTGAAGCAACACTAATAATAACCGGATATCAGCCAATCGGTGACGAATACGAAATACTGACAATCCAGATTCACGATAAACAAACATCTGAACAAATGAAAAACACGCCCCTCTCTTATAAAATAGATCCAGCCATAAACATGAGTAATGTGTCTGAGATTGCTTCAAATCCCGATACGATACAATCAATGATTACAGATGAATACGGGCAATTTAAAATAAACCTGCAAGGTCAGAAGGGAGGATATGGCACTATAACGGTTACAGCCAATAATCTTGTCGGCAGCATAAAACATACTTTTGGAAAATATTAAGGAGATATTAATAATGGCAATAAAAACACTTTATCTTCCAGATATAAAAAATGGTTGGACCATTTCGTATTTATATCAGAGTCTACCTAAACCTGGTTGTAAATTTATTTTTACACTCAAAGATGGTCACGATTACGATAATATCGACCCCTATATAAATCTTCGGGGGGGCGGTATATCTCAATACGTAGGATTAGATGGAGAATGTACATTAGTTATTAGTTCAAACACTGATTATATTGATAATACCTGGGCTGAAAGTATTATCATACCAAGTTCGGGGGGGCCAATTCTGGGAAAGAGCTATTATGCAGCCTTTGAGTTTAACAAAAACATAATGGAATACGATCAATTAGTTCTCTGCGTGACAGCGTGGCCTTACACCACTACCACATAAACGTCCATTGTGTAATGTTGGAAGCATAAAATATACCATGGGACAACAATAGAGAGGTATTACAATGGCGACGAAAACACTTTCTTTTCCGGGTATCAAAAGTGGTTGGTATGTTTCGTATTTCTTGCAGACGTTAGCCGGGGATGATTATACAGTGACGATACAAGATAACGTCACTGGAAATATTTACGCCACTTGGAAAAAACAGAACGATGGAGATGATTCTCCCTATAGCAATACCCATTCATTTTGGTACACAGGACCCGACGGAAAGCTCATATGCAATGTTGATTGCCCAGAAAGCAGCCGTCTTGATAATACCTGGGCTGAAAGTATAATAACGCCAAGTTCTGGGAACCCAACTCTGGGAAGAACCTATTGTGCCGCCTTTGAGGATAATGGCATTAAACATAATGGCACAGATTACAGAATCGAATACAATAACTTATTTATCTGTCTGGTCGGGTGGTCTCACTACCACGACGACCACAACGAATAAATATCCATTTGGCAATCAGAAAAAACCGCCGAGAGTTCTCACCGTGGGATATGAAGGGTATCATTCCCACGGTTTTCTGTTAATTCCTGTGGTACTTACTTAATCACCATGTCACCTTTAAACCAATTTTTGCACTCAGTTCATAGCTGTCTGCAAAATTATTCAGACTGGTGTTGACTGAAGTCTGACCATAGATGAAAGAATTTCCATCATTCCAATTGTAGGAACCCCCGACACCTGTCTCAGCCCAAGTTCGGTCATTTCCTCCGTGGAAAGCAACATTTTCAACATCAACCGCGTCATTACGCCCCAAAATTTCCTGGCGGATGTTGAAAAGGCCGTAAATATTAGTGGCTTTTTCATTCTTGCCCTGATCATCTCTCCACTTTTGGCTGTAGTCTATCGTTGCACCCATACGCCATTTCATATTCCTGCTTTGATCAAAGCGGACTTTGGTTCCAAATGTGTCATGGAAGTCATTCATATCTATGGAAGAGAACATGAGCTGCGCCTGCGGGGTCAGTGACCATTTTTGACTCAAGTCAAATCTTTGTCCTGTTTCCAGACTCAACGCATATCCCAGAGCGGACTTATTATTCCCCAGTTGCCGACTGGCCGTCTTTGAATTCAGGTCATTTTCAAAGTAGGTAAGTTGAGTTAATCCATCCAAATAAAACCCATTATTGCTGTACCATGTACTTGTCGCACCTATCGTGTAACCATTTGCACTGATTTTACCTTCACCATGCCCGGAGCCTACGTTTGCACTAATATTCGAATATTGCAGGAAACCACCACCACCCACTGAGCCGTGGTCATTTTCATAAAAACGTCTGTCTATGCCGACTTGAGCACGGGCCATGTTATAGGTGATATCGCCAGCTCCAGATGTAGTGACACGTGGCGATAATTTGCCGTAAGAGGTTGTCATCCGTCCCCATGCGCCATTGGGCAACGGGTTTGTGTTATCGTCTACGCTACCCCCGTCAGCAGCGGCTCTAAAACCATCGCCACGTAGCCTGCTGCCCTTACGCCCATCAATCCGGTCATGTAAGGACTCAGGCATATTCAGGGTCTGTAAAACCCGGCCATAAGCCTCGTAAACGCTAACGCCAGCATGATAGAGCCGAGACGGTTTCGGTTCCGGGTTGGGTTTTGGACTGGTCAGTGACGAACGCAGATACCAGTTTCCATCCGCATTATCAAGACCATTCTTATAAAGACGGTAAGCATAAGCACCGGCCACAACGGCTGGCTCTCCCTTATAACTATAGTCACCAGCCAAACTGAAAGTTCCGACCGACGTGCCTTTCACATCAACAACCTTGATGCCTTCATTCGTCGGCGCACCCGCTCCACCGACATTTTTGATCACGAGATGAGTTGTACCGGATGTGCTGCCGTTCACCACAAGTCTGTCAGTCTTTGAGGTATCTCCTTCCAACACGGTCGATAAACTCACCATACCATTATTGCCGCTATAGTTACCCGCAATCGTCAGTGTACGCCCTACGGATTTGTTATCTCCGCCAGCCAAGACTGTACCCCTGTTATTCAAAGCGGAAATTGCCGTATTAAATCCGCCCATATCAAGCGTGCCATACTGTCCGATTGTATAGGACGAAGCTGCACTGAAAGCCCCTTCCACTCCTTGGCGAAGCGTTCCCTTCTGTACTTCTGTCGTACCTGTATAATTGTTAGCGCCTGTCAGAAGGATCATACCGTTACCAGCCTGCACCATTTGCCCTTGCCCTTTTAGGGAACCGGAAAATGTCACTTGATCGGCACGGTTGAAAACCAGTTTCGTTCCTGCTCCACTTTCCACCAATCCGGTAAGGGTTCCGCTGTCATGCCCGTCACCAATCTGCAAAGTGCCCTGACGGATTACCGTGCCGCCCGAATGGGCATTCGTGCCGGTGAGCACCAGCGTGCCGTCACCGTTTTGGGCCAGCCTGCCCTCGCCGGTAATATTGCCGCCAAACGTCACGGCATCCGAGCGGTCAAAAGCCAGCGTCCCTTGACTGCCTGTGACCACATCACCGGAGACACTGCCCTTGGTGCCGCCGTCACCTATCTGGAGGACACCCCGCGTTATTTTCGTGCCGCCAATGTAGTCATTTTCACCTGTCAAAACCAACGTACCGTAATCCGTGGTCTCAAGTGTAGCCGGACCAGTCAGGATTGACTCAATCGTGGCAACCCTGCCAGCTGTTGACTTATTACCCGTTCCAACACGAATTTTGGCGCTGCCTGTTTTATCATTTTCTAAAGCCAGAGCGGCGCCGGTGATTTTATAACCATCGGTGCTAAACTGCATACCATTGACAGTGACATTGCCACCGCTGTTATCTACCTGCACAGTGCCTGCGGTTCCTGAGAAAATGGCAAACTGGTCAGCACCTTTCCAACTGGCATTGGGATCTCCTGTTTTTGACGTCCAGTTATCATTTCCACCGACCTGCCAAATACCATTACCACCATCAATGGTATTATTGTTGTGTTTACGGGTATCACCACCATCCCAATAGTTCAGGAGCATACCGCCAGTACTGATGAGATGGACTTCATGGTTTCTATTTGTACCAAGAGAGAGTGAGTCAGGTACTCCGCCAGTGAGCGTCATTCCGTTATTTGTTAAGGTGCCGCCATAGTGGAATATATCGTATTCCCCCGCTGCTAACCCACCAAGATCCGTGATATTAAGCGTTCCTGCCAGTGTCAGATTGCCCTGAACATCAAATAATGTCGACGCGGATGTATCCTCTGCCCCAAGCGAAATATCCACATTTGCACCGCTGCTGAGAATAAGATCTTTGTTAAATGTCAGAGTATCGCCTTGATTGCCTGTAAGGTGACCGCCGCTTTCGATCGTTGTCGTACCGTCAATGATGCCAGTACCATTAACAGTCCCCCCATTTTTAACATTGAAAGTCGAGGTTGTTGTGCCTAGATGGCCGTCAACGACAAGCGTCCCCCTTCCAACACGCGTTGATCCTGTAAAAGCCGAGGAATCCGAACCTAGCCTCGTTACGCCAGCGCCCATTTTCTCGATATGACCACTTCCGGAAATCACACTATCAAAATTGGTTGTCCCACTCAGATTAAGCGCCAGAGTGCCTTTGTTTAATATGTCACTTTTGGTAAGATTTCCGGTCGTTCTACCATTACCGAGTTGTAACGTTGTGCCATTGCCAATGGTAGTCAGGCCCGAGTAGGTGCTGTCACTGGTTATGATAGCTTTGCCGCCAGTGATCTCCAGAATGCCTGTCCCGCTCATCACTCCATCGAGTGTCACCACGCTGCCATCCGCACCGGCAACGATAACCGCACCTTTGTTGTCGATTCCGGCGAGCGAGAGTTTGCCAATAGTGTTGCCATCACCAAATCGCAGTTTACCTGATGTCACTGTGAGTGGTTTACCCATGGTCACATTGCCGGTCAGGGTTAAATCACCGGTACCCTGTTGGAGAAGGGCGCCGATGCCTTCAATATCAGCGGCCAAGAAGGTGGGATTTGTTCGGTCGAAGGCCAGTATACCGCCCTGCCCGATTGTCACTTTGGAAGTATTATCAATGCTTCCAGCCGTTCCTTTATCACCAAGTTGCAAAGTACCCGATTCGATTATTGTCTCACCGGTATAGGTATTCGCATCTGTCAAAATGGTTGTGCCATTACCCACTTGGTGAACTGAGCCTGCTCCACTAATAATGTGGTTATAGGTAACTGTATCGTTCCGGTTGAAATAAAGGCTCCCTGCATTATCCACGTTACTGGTGATGCTGCCCGTTTTATGTCCGTCACCCAGACGTAACGTGTTGCCGGATAATATATTGACCGTGCCAATATTCATATCGTGGGTATAAGTAAGATCCAGATTTCCCGTCGTAGCACCTTTTCCCCCTATGGTGACAATGGAATTTTTCGCCCCGGACACATTGCCCTTCAGGGTTGCATTTGGACCAGACATATAAAGGCGGGTACTGCCAAGCTCTACATTGCCGTCAATTGCGCCTGAATTATGAATATCGTTAGTAATGGTGCCCTTATTATTGATAGAGAATTGGTCTCCCTTTATTACGCTCCCATCCAAATTCGTGATGGTATCAACAACACCTTTATCGTCGATATAGATCCCATTCTGCTTTCCATATAGCAGGGACGCATTGGTAATCTGTTTAATTTTGGATGACCTGATGCGGGGATTAGCATCCAGAAGAGCCATGCCTTGCCCAATGACCTGAACTGCGTTCTGGTCAGCCGTGATGCCTTTACTCCCGGAGTAATTATTCAGATTTTCGAGGTATCCTCCACCTTGAATCAGAATGCCGTGATTGGGACCTATCACTGTTCCGTAATTATTGAAAGTGTCGGCATCACTGCCCAATTCAATATCAAACGTTGCGCCCCTAGAATTATTTGACTGAAACAGTTTTCCATAATTATCGAGAGTCCCAAGTTTTGAAGCTACAATCGTTATCCCATCAATCGATCCTTCCTTTTGATTTAGGATAGTCTCTATACTTCCATGTTCACCATCCTTACTTGGGCCACTCGGCTGTTGTATCTGTATTGCATTCAATGAGTCAGAATCATTACTGGCATTAATTGACCCATCATTATTTAACGTTTTTATTTGACCAGAAACCCAAACGGCTCCCGACACTCCACTTATTGTTCCGTGATTGAGTAGCTTTTCAACAGAACCACTGTAAGTTACTGTGACTCCACCGGTTCCCTGCAAAACTCCATTATTCTCAATGCTATCAACTAAAGTTTCTGGTGCCAGATTATTGTTATCGCCGACATTAACTGCACTGTATTTCAGACCGTAATGATCAAAATCATTTTCATTCCCTCTGGGCGCATCAATCGAAGCGCCCTTAATGACAATAAGATTTTCACCACTTGACAGATTACAGGGTTCTGTCTCATTGCCGGAAATGGATGTCGTATTCGAAGAGCCGCATGATGAAGCCGCTATTGCATTAACGCTTATGCCAGGAAAAAACAAAGCCACTCTAAGAGCTATTGGGAATACAATACAACCGTATATTTTCATAAATGGTTCCCTGAATAACCTGATCTTCATTCTAAGTAAGGGAGCTAAACTAGCTGAAGTACGATCAAAGAGTTTGTTAACGAAATCCCTAAAAACAAGTCCCTGCTACTTCTGTTACTTTAAAATCTAAAAGCCAATAAGGCAGAGCCAAAACCTGTTGCTGACCACCGCCATAGGAGGTGGTTTTCAGTTATGAATAAAATGGTGGAGCTTCTCTGATCATTATTATTTTAGAATAACTTTACTGTAGCGCCGATTGTTTCTGTCAAAAATTGAAATATTTCTATTTATGGGTTTGCAAATCATCATTCAGTACGGCTGTGCGGGTCTGGAGTAAAACTAAAATTTTGGTTCCGATTAGAACCATTATAATGGAATGGTCGCTCCTCCCATGAAGCAACGGTAAGATATTGTTGATAATCCTACCAATGGAGGCGCGATATGGCTGTTATAACGATTGGCATTGACCTCGCAAAAAATGTGCTCCAGATCCACGGTGTCGACGAACACGGGAAGTGCAAACTCAAAAAGCGGATAAAACGCTCTCAGATGGCGACATTCTTCGCCAATATGAGTCCCTGTCTCATCGGTATGGAATCTTGCGCTGGGCGCGGGTTCTCATCGCTCAGAGCCATAATGTGAAGCTAATGCCCCCACAGTTTGTTAAGCCTTACGTGAGGACTAACAAAAATGATATGGCAGATGCCGAAGCAATCTGTGAGGCTGTGACGCGCCCAACCATGCGATTTGTCAGCATAAAAACACCAGAGCAGCAGGCGTTACTTTCGTTTCATCGTGCGCGGGCAGGGTTTGTTAAAGCCAGAACGGCGCAAATCAATCAGTTGAGAGGGTTACTTGCTGAATTCGGCATTGTGCTTCCACAAGGTTCTGCGGCTGTACATCGCCATATTCCAGCCCTTCTGGAAGAAGCCGAAAATGGGTTGCCTATGCCGTTCCGGCTGCTGCTCTCTTCACTCTATGAAAACGTGAAACAACTGAGCGAACATATTGAAGTGATGGACATTGCCATCAACGACCATTTCAAACACGACGACCTGTGCCAGAAGCTGGCTACAGTTCCCGGCATCGGCGTCCTGACCGCAACAGCTATTGTTGGAACCGTTGGGGATGACTCAGGTTTCAAGAACGGTCGGCAGCTTGCTGCATGGCTGGGTCTGATGCCAAAACAACATTCCAGCGGGGGTAAAAATACGCTGGGGCGGATCAGCAAGCGAGGTGATCCCTACATCAGGACGCTACTGATACACGGGGCGGGTTACGTTCTCGTTGCCAGAAAAGACCGGCTGGCGTCAGAAAGTTGGCTCGGCAGGCTTCTGGAGCGCAGGAATAAAAATGTGGCTGCAGTGGCGCTGGCCAATAAAAACGCCAGAATGCTCTGGGGGCTGCTGACCACAGATAAAGAATTTTTACCAGAAGAAGTTATGGGCGCGGCATATATGTGAGTCTCATAAATCTGTTGAAAACATGAAACCAACCTGCTGATTGCTAAGGGTAAGCGTGTATTAAATGTAGTAGAGAAATGGTTCTGGATATCTCACCAGCCTATTAAGGGTATGAGCAAAGGAAAAATTATTTTCATCAAGAAAATAATAGTAAGTCCTTTCTCACCTTCTCATCGAACAAAAATTTGACCTCGTTCAACCCAACCGATAAGGTATTTAACTGTTATCAATGGTCCATTGCCTGTAAGGATCAGCGTTGAGCGGCGAAGTAAATCTATGGTCTTCCCCGTTTTTGCAACACTCATTTTGATGTATGGTTGGCTTGCTTAAATCTATCCGGCGTCTCTATGAGTATGGATACCCGCGCCACGATGAGTTCTGCGCCTGATGAACCTTAAAAACTCCCCGGCTTCAATGAGCCATTTTGCTTCTTAGGTTATTCATCAGGCCGATTGGCCGTTCATGTCATCAATAATCAGTCTTCGCAAAACCAGATAGGTAACGTGTATTTCACTGTTTAATCATCAAGTTATTGAATCAGCCAGCCTCTATTAGGCCTGATACTCATTTTGCCGAGTCGTGATTGCCCAGGCTATTCGTGCCAGCTTATTAGCCAGTGCACAGGCAACCACATTCGAATGTTTCTTGCTCAGTTGTGCCTGAACCCACTCGGCAAGTCTCCCATGCTGATGCTCAAGCCGCATCATAAACGCCCGGGCGCATTGAACCAGCAATCGGCGCAAATTTTTGTTGCCGCGTTTGCTGATACCCAGCAGAGTCGGTTTTCCCCCTGTACTGTATTGTCGGGGAACAAGCCCCATCGAAGCAGCAAAATCCCGGCTGCATGAAAATTGTTTTCCGTCACCAAGCTGGGATGAAAGTAGGCTGGCGGTAATGGGTCCCACCCCCGGTATTGTCATCATGCGTTGAGTCGCATCGTCCGCTTTGATGGACTGTTTTAATTCTAATTCCAACGTGGTTATTTGCTCGACAAGATAAAGGTAATGGGCATGTAATTTCATCAGCAAACGGCTCAGATAATCGGGCACGTCGTGTTCTGCCAGAACCAGAGATAACCGTTTAATGACCGCCTCGCCTTTTGGCAGACTGATACCAAACTCCAGCAAAAAAGCGTGCATTTGGTTAGTGGTCTTTACCTTATCTTTGATGAGTGATTCTCTGACACGATGCAGTGCTCTCATCGCCTGTTGCGTCTCCGTTCTCGGCTGGACAAAACGCATTGAGGGGCGTGATGCTGCTTCACATATCG
>NZ_JBBMXH010000085.1:0-21323 GCF_037996725.1 Xenorhabdus entomophaga | reverse complement strand
TCTTTGTATGCCAGGACTCTTTTTCGAAAATCTAAACTGTAACCCATTTCACTTTATGCCTTGTCATGTTGGATTTGGATATTATGACATATTAGTATGATTCTGCTATAATGTGCGAATAAGTATAAAACACATTATCTTCTAGGCACATTCCTCACGCGAGTTGAATAAAGCGATTTTATAACCGATCAATTAATCAACAACTGCCGTTTATCTTCACGTTGGGCATTCTCTGCCAGCATCTTAAACTCTTTCACTGTCCAATATTGTTTTGGGGCAGCTAAGTTTTTCATCTCATTGGTTGGCCATAACTGAAATTCAGCCAGTTTATCCAACGAAAAATGCTGATAGTGCTCTGGTAAAGAGAGACGTAACGCAAAGTTTTCTTTACCCAAAGGCATAAGTGGATAGCGATTATCGTGGGTATCATAATTGCGGTGCAGCACTAAAAATTTCTCAGGAACACGTTGATAACTGTTCCACCATAAGCCATCTACGCTATCAAACATCTCTTTTGTGCCTGACTTGGGATAAGCACCCAGTTCATGCAAGGTTGTCGGCAAGATACTTGCCATCGAGGTTGAAAACTGAGCCACAGAGGAAGCATGGCCTTCCAGAATCAGCGTGAGTGCCAGCCGTGCGCCTAACAGGTTCGAATAGAGATCTTCCGGGGAAAAAGCCGAAATACCCTCTGAAAATCCCGGAACGGATTGATAGCCATACCATTGCGCTATTTCATGCCAGGCTGCGAGTTGAAAAGCAAGTTTGGCAGCTAAATAGGCACTCAGAGTATAACGTTCAGCGGGATCTTCTGGCGGCGTAAAAGCAAAAAAGTGGATTTTACGCGCCGCAAGTTCATTATCCAGAGTTAATTCCCGTTCTTGTCCAAGATGGGCATAAATCTGGCTGAACAAATAGAGTGTATAGTCTGCGGTATCCCTGACATGGGAGATATCAATAAATCCGCCCTTGTGTGTATAGAGCAGGCCAACCTTTTCATTGCTTACACCTAACAACGCAGCACTGGCACCGATAACACTGTCATTGTAGTGATGCTCACCCAACTTTCCGGCTTCAACTATATTGTCGATATCGTAAAAAGGAATGGGGACATTCCACAGCTGGGCTTTAAGGTTATAACCAAAAACACAGCAGGCTCTCAAGCCTTCCGGTGGTTTAATTGGCGCTAATGCTGCCCAATCCTCCTGTGATTGTTCATCGGTATCGCTGATGAGAACCGGTTTCACAGGCTCAACAGGTTGGGGGTTACCTTGGCATGCTATCAGCAAGAAACTGAGGCACAATGTCATTAACAATCTCAAAATCAAAACGCTTCCCCAACCTGAAAGTAGAACCCTGTACTGCCCTTACCGACACCAAAATCTAATCTGACATTCATGCGTGGTTTAAACTCGAAACGATAACCAATACCCACGGAAGGCAGCCAGTGTCTGGTTCCTAATTTGGAAGGCGTATCTCCTAATGTCCCGGTGCCTATCCAGCCGACCACACCATGACGCCAGTCGAGCTTGTGCCTTAACTCCAGTTGTGTTGCGAAAATATTATTGTCACGATAACGACCTTCATAATATCCGCGCATTCGCTGACCATTGCCGAGCAGTGATAACTGATTCCACGGCACATCACCTGCGCTGAAACGGGCATAATTATCAAAAGCCAGCACGGTCTTCTCAGATAATTGATAATAGGTCGAAAACTGAAACTGTGTGGTATGGAAACGGTGATCGCCTCCCAACTCCGGGGAAAAATAGGTATAAATGATCTCAAACGCCTGCCCGTGCTGAGCATTGGGCAAAAAATCCCGTGTGTCATAACTGAAGTAGGCACTTACACCGGAACTTATCACAGAACGGCCACCAACGGACCGATCAAAATATCGTTTTGCACCGCTATCCGGATTACTGGCATTGACGGATGAGAAATGCCAGCCTAATCCCATATAAGTGGCGTCAGTGACGCGATAGAGAAAGCGGGGACGAATATCAAATTCCTGAGAATGGTATTTCTCTTTATTACCGTTATTTTTACCGGCGCTATAGCCTTTACCCCAATAATAAGTCGGGATGTTATTCAGCGTACCGGAAACAAATAACCGCCATTGGTCGCCGGCAAGAAAATTGTAATTGGTAAAATTCAGGCCAAATGCGCCGGTAGAGGAACCAAAACCGCTAAGCCCCAGTGAGGAAGTCTGGCTGATATGGTCTGAGCTATCAGGACGATACAAACCGACTACGGCAACACCAATCCCCATGCCCATTTCAGGAGTATAAAAAGGGCCGGGCAATACGCCCCAGTCAATTTTTTTGCGGGCATCAAAATGGTTGCTGCCCCCTAATTCGTTTAACCAACCATCAATTTTCTGCCGATCAGGCAAGATATCAGCGTGTGCCGATGAAACAGTAAAAGTAAGCAGGCTGGAAACAACCAGCCTTTTGAGTGTTACGAGATCAAACATTAAAAGCGAAACTCACCGGAAATAAAGAAACTGTTTCGGTTGCCGAAACCGACTTCTGACAGGATATTAAAATTACGGGTGATTTCAATGCGTGCACCAACGGTATTGTTCCATTTATGGGCAAGGTGTTGTTCGACGTCGAACTTCATGTCTGGATCGTCAAGAGCAGTAACAAGGTTACCAAAAACACCCGGTAAATTTAGATTATTAATGTTTCCCTTAAAGCGTTGAGTAATATCTTGGTACATTGCACCAGTCCAAATTTGGATTTTTGTATTACCCTGCCCTACAAATAATGGTTCAAAAGTAAATTCATAGCCAATTCTAGGGGTTACAACATAAGCTGATATGCCACCGTCTAAAATATCCAAGTTGGTACGAGTATAGTTTGCATCTAGTGTTGCAAAAAATTGGTTATAACCGCCAGCTAATGTTAGACCACCACCAAAAGTTTTCCCTTGGAAATCTAATTTAAAAGGTATGTCGTTAAATTTAAAAAAACCTAATTCAACACTCTCAATATTAGTTGCAGAGATGCCTTTTGTTTTTCCATATACGCCGTAAACATTTAAAAATGGTAGCACCCAACTATCTAATTTAAGTAGATGTGATTCATTTCGCTCACGAGTATGCCCTGCTTTTATTTTTAACGCTTCAGCAGTTAGAGGATTTTTAGGCATAATAAAACCGATTTTATCCACAACCACATTTTGCCGCATATTCATATAACTATAACTAGCACCAAACGGTTCAGGTAAATCGTAGCCTTTTGCTCGTGCAGCATCGCCCCAGATTGGCAGAATACGAGATTCAGATTTGGCAGAGTGGGATAAGCTACCATCACTATTCGTTTTCGCAACGCCAGATTCTGACATGGTCAATGAGAAAATTGGGCGGTCACTATCAGCATAGCTATACGAGGCTGCAAGACACAGAGTAGCGGCTAACAATTTGCTGGTGTTAGTTAAGTTCATAAGTAAACTCACTTCCTATTTTTGACAGTTAATTGTCTACAAAACAAACAATTGAGGATGGAAAGCCGCGTAGGTTATCATAGGTATTTTTGACAATCATTAACGAATTATGCTTGTAGGCGAAAAACCACACAATTCAGAGTTTTTGTTCGTTTTACCACCAAATTAAATGAGTTTTCTCCTCTTCATATCTTAATAAAACTAATCATTTAAGTTGATGACAATTCACAGTGTTAATTTTTTATTATCGGTATATTTAAGTTGATTAAAATAATATGAACTACAGAAAATTTTTTATTCCTGTTTATATACTGACTAAATCAAAATAAATCACCATGATGATATTATTGATAAATCTTCTCTGGTATGTAGTGATTTTATTTAATGAGTAGTTATTTTTATGTGTTTTTATATGTAAGGGGTCGGCGTTATCCCTGTAATTATGGGGAACATTCATTCGATGAGATCACAAAGACTCAATGAATGAATGTTTAAAAAATCGGGATGAAATTCGTTCAGATTTATAGAGAATTGGCAGGAAAAATAGCAGGATAAATTTGTCTATTTTATAGGCCATAAAAATGGTAGAATTTTACACCTCAAAAAAATAACATATAAAACAGATGGTTATATTTAGGGTATTCCCCGTGAGTACGGGGATAGACCGCGGGTGCTTTTGTCTTTCGCATAATGAGCAACAGTATTCCCCGTGAGTACGGGGATAGACCGTTGGGAAAGGCCAGATTAGGATGCGGACTGTTGTGTTCCCCGTGAGTACGGGGATAGACCGATATTCTGACGTCGGATGAGGCAATTATGGCGAGTGTTCCCCGTGAGTACGGGGATAGACCGAGGAGCGTTATCCACTATCAAGCAATGAACTAGTGTTCCCCGTGAGTACGGGGATAGACCGCTGGCAGGCCACATCATACGGTGGCGTTTGAACGTGTTCCCCGTGAGTACGGGGATAGACCGGTTCAAGGGAGAGAGGCATGAAACCCGGTATCGTGTTCCCCGTAAGTACGGGGATAAACCGCCGCAGCGCAAAGGAGCGACCAGCGGGAGTGAGTGTTCCCCGTGAGTACGGGGATAATCCACTGTTAGGACGGGTTACTTACCCAATTCCCCCAATGCCCTACGTATTGGCGTATGCCGCTTAATCAGCTCTTGCAATACCTCTTTCAATAACTGACTCTTGCCATTGCCCAATGGCTCCAGCACACTTTTTTCATGGGATTCTGCTTCAGACAGCAAGCCTTCTACCACTTGCAGACCTGACTCTGTCAAACGTACCAGGGTGACGCGGCGATCACCGCCACCGTTGGAAAAACGTGCTACGTACCCCTGCAATTCCAAGCGCTGCAAAACGCGGGTAATGGTCGGTTGTTTACTGACCGTTTTCTGGGCCAAAAGGCTGATGCCGACCGGGCCGCTTCCCGCCAACGTCGATAACACCCGCCATTCCAACACTGACAATCCCTGCGCTTCAACGGTATCATGAAATTCAGAGGAAACTAGCATCCATGCCTGCCCAAGCAAGGCAGGCAAGTAATTGTCAACAAACACTTTTGCATCTGGCATAAGTTGAACAACCCTTTTTATCTCAGGAGGTTTTTTGTTTTCCGATTCTAAAAGGTTCATCCATGAAAAACACGCCCACGACCGTGATTCAATCAATATTTTCCTGATAACAGTGAGCCAAATCTCGGAACGTATGTATCCAACCCAAGCTGTTTCAATATCATGTAGGTTGTCGCCACAGATGAGGAAATAACAGGCAATCCAATACGATCTTCGATCAGGGGCACCGAGGCCAGAGAAGGCATTTGTACGCAGGCAGAAGCCACCATCACATCCACATTGCTGTTGAGCCGTTTGGTAATTTCCAACGGGGCAAGGGGATCTTGTCGTCCGACATCAAGGTTATCGGGGATCTCCAATGAGATGCTATCGACAACTTCAATTCCCTCGTTCTCAATGTAATCAATCACCAATTGAGTCAATGGCTTCATGTAAGGCGTCAATATTGAGATCCGTTTCGCTCCCAAAGCATGTAATCCATCCACCAGCGCCCCTGCACTGGTCACAACCGGAGCCGGATAACCGTTCTCTAATGTCCGCAAGTGAAGGCGTTTTTCAGAGATTCGGTGATATCCTTTGCCCATGCTCATAATCGCCACCAAACAGGCATATCCCAACACATCCACCGCAGCATCCGATAATTCAAGCGCACAGCGATCGCTATCCGCATCCATTGCCTCCAGTTCTTCTTTCGTGACGTTTTTCATTCTCATGCGACTGGCATGAAAGGTAAAACGCTCGGGGCTAACCGTTTCACGAGTACGCAGAATAGCCGGAATTTCCGTTTCCATTGTCGTATTTGAAGAAGGCACAATCTGTCCTACCCGAAAATAACGCTTCCCGTTCATGGCAGGTTCTCCTGTGAGGGATCAGCCCTATCGGCACAGGTATTCAGATCAATCTGCTCCGAAGGTAAATCTGTAAACTGGATCGGATTTATCGGTCGGCGATTTACTTTGAGATCGAAAATATCAAAACGGTTGTAATGCCCCGTTATATCATGCATCTGACGAGGCTGAATGCAGCGATTCAGATCGATATCTGCATAGACAATCCCTTCTTCATCAATCAGGGAATCACCCATCACGCGGCCATCAGGCCCGATAATTCCCGTAAACGCACTATTAGAACGAGCCAACAGTTCTTCGGCTTCAGGATGAGTGGCGGTCATCGCTTTTACGATTTCTTGTGAGATAGTGGAACAAGAAACGATGGTAAAAACTTTCCCTTCAAAGCAATGGGCTGCCGCCCGTAAGCGGATCGCCTCAGCCATGTCATAATCCGCAGGTGCAACAGGCAGGGCAATATAGCTGGCAACGTGTACCAACTCTCCCTGAGACAATAAAGCAAAACGCGCCAATGTGTTGGTGTTCTCTCCGCAAGCCAGCGCACCTAATGGGCCAATGCGGGTATCATGCACTTTTAGCGAAGAAGCGTCCCCGTTCGCCCACGTGAGTTTCTCTGCCCATGTCGGCACCAGTTTCCGATGTCGTCCCAGAATGCGGCCTTCGTCAGAAATAGTCACCAACGTGTTATAGAGCGTCGCGATACCATTCGGGCTACGCTCATTCACGCCGACCACAACATTGATGTGATGGCGTGCCGCAGCCAGTGCGATTTTATGGATCTCCGGCCCCGGCACTTCAATGGCAGATTTGCACAGTTTTTCAAACCACGGGCTACCCTGAACAGGGTTCATAACCCAGTTCCAATAGGGATAACCCGAAACAAATACCTCAGGAAAAGCCACCAGACCAGCACCATTGTCGGCTGCTTCACGGATCAGCCGACAAACAAGCTCAACCGTCGCTTCCGTATCCAGAAAGATGGGTGCAGCCTGTACCGCAGCCGCTTTGAACTTAGGGAGATTCAGCATATCAGGCTCCTGTATTTCCGTTCTTACACGGCGATAACGGAATGACGCAAATCACCAATCTTTTCAAGATGTGCTTCAACAACATCCCCCGGCCATAGCCACTCTTGTGGATTACGCCCTGCTCCGACGCCTTCCGGGGTTCCCGTAGCGATAATATCCCCCGGTTCCAATGTGATGCCCTTGCTGATATCTGCAATCAGGGTGTTAACCTTGAATAACATATGGCGTGTATTGGAATCCTGTTTGGTGACTCCGTTAACTTTTAGGTTAAGCGCAAGATCTTGGGGGTCGGGAATTTCATCCGCAGTGACAATGCAGGGGCCGAAAGGTGCATAAGTATCTTGCCCTTTAGAATAAATCCATTGTCCGGCACGACGGCAATCACGGGCACTCATATCGATCATCAAGCTATAGCCGAATACATATTTCAGCGCTTCAGCTTCTGATACCCCCTTGGCGCGTGTCCCGATAATCACGGCCAGTTCCACTTCCCAATCCAATTGTTGGGTAATTTCACTGTTATGTTCAATTGCATCACCCGGGCCAATCACCGTGGTTGGTGGCTTCGAGAAAATGACGGGCTCTTTTGGCAGATCTTTTGCCGTATCCAGAGTCCGGCTGGATTCAGCTACATGCTCAACATAATTCAGGCCAATACCAAAGATGTTCTTACGTGGACGGGGGATCGGCGCCAGTATTTTCACATTCTGCAATGGCAGGGCCACTCCCACTGGCCATAAACCTTTAAATGAATCCAGCAACGCCGTTGCACTGCTCACGGCCAAGGGTCCCAAGTCGATAAAATCCAGCATATTATCCGGCAATATGTTATCCACACAGGCTGCTAACTTTGCTAAATCCACCACATGGTCATCCACAATTGCCCCTAATCGTGTGGCAGCCGTCACTTCAGTACGGTAAGTGATTAAACGCATCTTGATTTATCCTCCCACCCGTTGGTGCCCGTCGTTATCAAGCAGGGCTTCTTCATAATACAAGTGCAATACCTGTATGACCGGCAGATCACTGAAACAGAACAAGCAGGCATCTTCTGTTTGTGAGCTATTCACATGTTCATGGAATGCCCATGAAGGAACGCAGAAAATATCCCGCTCCTGCCAATCAAACCGCTGGCCGTCAATCACGGAATAACCCTGTCCTTTCGCTACCTGATAGATGAAACTGCCGGTATGCCGGTGCGCTTTGCCAACGAAACCCGGCCTTAACAACTGCATACTGGCACCGAGAGTCGGCATAACATGCCCCCCTGTCAGCGGATTGGTGTAGTGCATCAGAATGTCATCAAAAGGTGAGCCTTCTGCAACACGGGCATAACGTTGCAAGGCCTCATAAGTTGCTCCCCATTGATACCTGAACAGCGGAGAATATGGCTTATTCCAGCCGACATTTTGGGGACGCAGGGCGGGTGCGCCCCAAAGCCCAACAGAGGAATCCAGCGGTTCAGTCACAGCCTGACGTAAGTCAGGGTGTACCTTATAAAAACCCGCTTCCAGCACATTGACCAGCGGCATATCCAGACCGTCCTGCCATATACACTGTGAACCATCAGAATCAACGCCGTGTTCATGCCATGTCCCAGTGGGGGTTAAGACGAAATCATTCGCTTCCAGCAACATTTTCTGCCCATCGACAATGGTATAAGCGCCGTGTCCTTCCATGATGAAACGCAGGGCGGAAGAAGAGTGGGCATGGGCCGATGCAGCTTCTCCCGGTCGCATGGTCTGAAGGCCGGAATAGAGCAACCCCACTGCGGCAGATAAACCCGACTTTTCAGAGTTGTTCAGATAAACCACACGACGCCCTGCTTTTTCCGGTGTGACCAGATCAGCGGATTTAAGGACGAGTTCACGCAGATCACGATAGCGCCAAAGTACCGGAACCGACGCTGATTTCGGTTGCCACGGTTCAATTTTATTGGCGATTGTCCAGAGTGCACCTGTCCTGTACTTTTCCAATTCCTTGTAATACGCCAACAGTTCAGGACTATCAGCGACATTAGCACGGCCAGCAATATCTTCCCGATATCGATCGTGGGGTTGAATATTTTCTTTTTGAGACATGGGATATCTCCTTTACGGATACAGTCGAAAGTGACTGCAATTTGAAATCTATTGGGTATTTCCCTGAGTTAATTGGCGCTCCAATGGCCCTTTGCTATAACTTGCTCTTTGCTATAAATTGCTCTTTGCCGTAAAGATAGGGTTTCGGCCAATCAATATTCCAGCCGTATCTGACGCATTCATGTAGCAGCCAGGCAGCATTGGATAAGAATGGGCGTGATAAGGCACAGAGATCGGCGCGACCAGAAGCAATAATGCCGTTGATTTGATCTGCATCTGTAATCGCCCCGACAGCAATAACCGGCACTTTGCCCTCATTACGAAGGCGATCAGCCATTGGGGTCTGGTACATTCTCCCGTAAATAGGTCGCTGTTCAGCGGAAACTTCACCCGTGGAGCAATCCACCATATCCACCCCCGCCTCACGAAAATATTGAGCAATGACCACCGCTTCATCAACACTCGTTCCTCCCTCAACCCAATCGGTGGCAGAGATACGCACAGATATCGGTAATTCAGCAGGCCAGATCTCACGCACCGCCTTAAAAACAGCCAACGGGAAACGCAGCCGGTTTTCCAGTGTACTCCCATATTCATCATCACGCTGATTAGTGAGCGGTGAAATAAAGCTGGAGAGCAAATAACCATGAGCAGCCTGAATTTCCAGCCAGTCAAAACCCGCATCGATGGCACGGCGCGTCGCCGCGACAAACTGGTCAATGATTTCACTCATCTGCGCTTTGGTGATAGCGGCAGGCACTTGTGAAATGCCGGTAAGGTAAGGGATGGCTGATGCCGAAACCAAGGGCCAGTTGCCCTCCGGCAGGGGATGATCGGATTGTTCCCATCCCAGTTGCGTTGATCCCCGGCGTCCTGCATGGCCCAGTTGGATTCCTATCAGCGTATCTGTGTTCTGATGGACAAAATCAGTGATCGTCTTCCATGCCTGTACCTGTTGTTCATTCCACAACCCTGTGCAAGCGGGCGTCACCCGCGCCTGTGGGGAAATTGCTGTCATTTCAGCGATCACCAAACCCGCTCCCCCCAATGCCCTGCTACCCAGATGAATCTGATGGAATTGTCCCGGCACACCATCCACTGCGCTATACAGCAACGTAGGAGAAACGACGACACGATTTTTCAGGGTCACACCCCGTACTTTATAAGGTGTCAGCAACGGCGGGACTAAGGGAAATTCGTGATTAAGCTGTCGGGTAAACCAACGTTCATAATTCTCCAACCATGCTTTATCCCTTAATCGCAGGTTTTCATGGGAAATACGTTGTGAACGGGTCAATAATGAATAAGCAAATTGTTCAGGTGGCAGGCTTTTATAACGCGCCACATTCTCGAACCATTCCGTTGAGTTGCGCGCTGCGTTCTGGATTTTCAGCACTTCCACATTGCGTACTTTCTGATAACGTGACAAACCCGCAGGTAAATTCCCTTGATAGGCTTTCAGGCTGTTCGCCAGTTCAATCGCATCTTCCAGTGCCAATTTCGTACCGGAACCAATGGAGAAATGGGCTGTATGGGCCGCATCCCCCATTAACACGATCGGGATATGTTTGCCGCTGTTCTCCTCTGGTTTGATCCAATGTACCCAATGCGTACAAATAACCCGGGGGAAGCGTATCCAAACGGCCGCCCCACGCAAATGTGCCGCATTAGAGATTAATTCATGCCCATCCAACCACTGCGCGAATATCTTTTCACAGTATGCGATGCCCTCTTCCTGTGACATTTTGTCGATGCCCGCAGCCAACCACGCTTCTTCCGTCGTCTCCACAATAAAAGTCGATAGTCCTTCCTGAAATTGATAAGCGTGAACCTGAAACCAACCATGTTCTGTTTCGACAAACAGAAACGTAAAAGCATCAAATATCTTTCGGGTTCCCAGCCAGACAAAACGGCAATGGCGTTGATCGATATCCGGCACAAACACTTCCGCATAACGGGAACGGAGCTGACTATTGATCCCATCAGAAGCAATCAGTAAATCAGCTTGATATTGGCGGGCGATTGCCTGTTCATCTTCAACCTGAGTTTCGAACACTAATTCGACGCCTAATTCCTGACAGCGATCCTGTAGAATATTCAGTAACCTTTTACGGCCAATGCCAATAAATCCATGGCCGCCACTGCGGTTTAGTGTTCCTTTGAAGTAGATATCAATATCGTCCCAACGACAGAATTCCCCGCCAATCGTTCTGGCTGAAACGGGATCTGCCATATTCAGGTTTTCCAGCGTTGCATCCGAAAACACAACGCCCCAGCCAAAAGTGTCATACGGGCGATTACGCTCGATCACCACGACACGATTATCAGGATTTTGCAGCTTCATCAGCAGGCCGAAATACAATCCTGCCGGGCCACCGCCAATGCAGACTATATTTATGCTTTCGTTTATAGCTTTTATGCTCATGCTTCCTCTCCTGTCACACAATGCCTGTCACGCTATGATTCACCTACGCGACGGCCCGGTTAGGATATAAATTGGTTAAGGCATCTGCTCAGTTAACGCATAATAAAGCTCATCAGGTATGGGGATGGCCTCGTGGGTATCCAGTGAAGTCGTGACGTAAGTCTGAGTCACACTCATCCTCAATTCTCCGCCTTTGCTGATACAACGTTGCAGCAACTTCAATGATCTTTTGCCGATTTTCTCAACATTTAATTCCAGCCAAACCTGATCCCCTATTCTGCTGACAGCTTTAAATTCCGCCTCTAAATGAACCGTTGGCAGGCCAAAGCGATATTTAGCAATATAATTGGCATACCCCATTGAGGTTAATTCATCGAACCAATCTTCCAGCAAGTTGTTGAACATCACGAAATACTGAGGATAAAAGACGATTCCCGCAGGGTCACATTCAGCAAACCGAATCTTATGCGGTTGTACAAATCTGAGCAGGCTCATTGCAAATTCCTCCTTAATACCGTTGTTTCAATGTATTGCTTTAATATAAAGAGAGTCGCCGTTGGCATTCGCGTAATCGGTTGCCATGTTCATCCGCCAGCGCGGCTTCACGCAGTTGCCGCAAACTGGCAGGAGACAGGTGATTCAGGTGATGATCAACAATGTCCATCAGGGTTTGGAAATTGCGCAGTCCACGGATGTGGGTATCACCATATCCTTTGATTAATCGCTGACATTGTGCAATTTCCAAAGCCAGCCCCGGATCACGTTTTGCTGTTACCACTATTCGCTGTAACCAGCTTTCAATCCGTTTTGTTTCATGCTGAAAACGCAGAGTATGGCGACGCATTCGACGCCAGTTCGCCAACGTATAAAACAGCAGGTATCCCCAAATTGAACTCGTGGTAATCACACGGCCACGACTGAGTAATTTCGCCAGCATTCGCTTAACGAAACGGGAATGAGACAGCCAGCGACCAACACTGGCAGGTAAGGTATCGCATACTTCTTCCACTCTGGGATGCAGAAATTCATTGATCTCAACCAGTTGATCGTCACGTGCCTTTACGTCCTGACGAACCCGTTTGAATCGACTGGCACGGATCTTAAGATCGGCCACCCGAATGGTATCTTCATAAGCCATCCACAGCGCCAGATGACGGGCGGTTTCGTGCAATAATTGCTCATCATGCCTGACTGCCTGATTGATCAAATGCTGCAACCGATCGAGATACAAACTGGCATAAGCCGGATCCTGATAATCGATTAAACGTCTGATCCCTTCGATAGCAATATCATGAATACAAGACGGCAATTCTTGCTGAATACGCAGCAAGAGGTTACTCACGCTACTATTTTGTGTAGAAGCGTATTGTGTAGAAGCGTATTGTGTAGAAACATGTTGTGTAGAAACCTGTTGGTCAGACAGGTTGTGTTTAAAAACGTGCTGACAGGAAAAACGCATTTTTTTCCGAATACCGGGACTTGATGCCTCTGACTGTACCCGACTCATTCCTAATCTAAAGGCTTGTAGGCTCGGTTTTACTCCCACTCCCCCCTTGATGATCGTCTCCTCAAACTGGATGCGATTAAACGGCAGGATTTCCGTACCACAGAGTGCGCCAAATAACACTGCACTGATTACGCTGCCGCTCTTCTCAGCCATCAGCGCCATATCAAAATGAATAAAACGCAAAGCTGCCTGGTGGGATTGCTGGATCAACACTCCGCTATCCACACGTCCATCCCCCATCGCTGATTTTTCCTCTATTGAGTACACCCGATGGTTTGACGCGATCAACGTCGTGCGATCCGGCGTCACAAAACCGCGTTGAACCGCACGTGTGGCTTCCATCAATTCAGAAGCCAGCACGATATCCACATCACCCGCCGTTGGCATCAGCGCCAGTACGGGAGCCGATATGTCCGGATCATCCGCACCGGGAAACAGTTCGACATAGTAGATCGTTGCCCCGGTTCGCTGTGCTACGCCGGGTACTGAAGTTGTCTGAGCAAAATAGCCGTTTTCTTCGCCCAAATTGACGATCCAATCAGCCAGTACGCCTCCCCCTTCTCCTCCCATCGCCAGGATCGCAATTTTGATCGGTTGAGCAAGTGGTACTTGATTAGATGAACCAGTGGATAATTTCATCAACATAATCCCCCTAAAAATCATATTGCTTACGGCGTTTAGCATCACGGCGCTGCAAATAACCGATGATCCCTTTGCGGATACGATGAACCAGCCGCTCCCAGCGATTGGGATTGATAATGATCCGAGCCTTGAAGAAGGAGGGACACAACACCGCCGCGTGGGAAACCTCACCGCACAACCCGCAACCCACACAACTATTCAAAACCGTCGCCACCGGATCGGTGCGCAGCGGGTCTGGATTCGGTTTAACCGATAAGGAAGGACAGCCGGATAAACGGATGCAGGAGTGATCGCCGGTACAAGTATCAGGATCAATACCAAAACGCTCCCGGACGATCCTTTTTCCCGCAGCAAGCGCACACTTAACCTTTTTTTTCTCGCGGCGCTGCTTATTCAACATGCACTCACTCTGTGCAATCACGACTTTTGGCCCTTTTTCGCCTGTTGTCAGGGCATCACGCAAGGTATGAATCATGGTTTTAAGATCATAAGTACGCTTGATCGTGCGCACCCATTTCACACCAACACCTTTGACGGCATTTTCAATTTCGTGGCCTGTACTGCGGATGGGGTTCAGTGCGGTTGAGGACAGAATGTCCTGTCCACCCGTCGCGGAGGTGTAGCTGTTGTCGACAATAATGGTGAGATTGTCACTGCGGTTAAAAACACTATTGGCAATGCCACTCGTCAGGCCGTTGTGCCAAAAGCCACCGTCCCCCATCACCGAAACCACCCGTTTATGCTTTACTGGCGTATTCAGCGCTGCTGCGCTTGCTGCCCCCAATCCATAGCCCATCGTGGTATTGCCCAGATTAAAAGGAGGCAGAATGGCAAACAGGTGGCAACCAATATCCGCACTGACATGATGTGGCCCCAATTCCCGCTCTATCAGCTTCATCGCCGTAAAAATCGGGCGTTCCGGGCAGCCCGTGCAAAATCCGGGGGGACGGGCATGAACGGCATTTTCCAGTGCATCTTCCGATACCGCATCTGTGCCATCAGGCTCATCATCAACCGATAAATTAACAGCAGGAATACGCACCTGACAGGCCGCCACCGGAACTTCGGTTTCAATCTTGTCGTAACGTTCAAAGAAAGCCCGAAGCCCCGCCAGCACCGTCGCCGTGTTGTATTCTCCCGCCATTGGCAACAAGTCTTTGCCATGCAGCCGGGTAGTTATGTCATGCTGACACAAAATATTAGCAACATTCTGCTCCACAAAATTGGGCTGACCTTCTTCCAGCACCAAAATCGCCTGCTTACCGTGACAAAAGCGCTCAAACTCTTCATCGATCAGCGGATAAGCCACATTCATCACATACAGCGGGATTTGGCTCTTTCCGAAAACATCTGCCAGCCCCAGTAAGTTCAGGGCACGGATCACGGTGTTATAGCATCCGCCTTGCAGAACAAGGCCAATATCCTGAGCATCTTCGGCAAAAAACTCATTCAATCCGTGCTGTTGAATAAAACGCACCGCAGCAGGCCAGCGATCCTGTACTTTCTCTTTCTCATGCAAAAAACTGGCGGGAGGCAGAACAATGCGGCTGAGATCACGCGTCGGGTTTTCCAGTGCATCTTTGATCATAAAAGCCGGCGTGCGATTGTCTTCACAGACAAACCGGCCATGTATATGACAAGCACGAATGCGCATCTGCAACATCACTGGCGTATGGCTGGCTTCCGACAATGCAAACCCCATCTTCACAGCCTGCACAATTGAGGGGAGATTAGGGCGCGGATCGAGCAGCCAGAGTTGAGATTTCATCGCAAAAGCATGGCTGCGCTCCTGCATGATAGAGGAACCCTCACCATAATCTTCCCCGACAATAATCAACGCACCGCCAAGTACACCACCCGATGCCAAATTCGCCAGCGCATCCGAGGCAACATTAGTGCCAACAGTGGCCTTAAACGTAACCGCCCCACGCATTGGATAATTAACGGAGGCCGCGAGGGTCGCAGCCGCAGTGGCTTCACTGGCACTGTTTTCAAAACGAATGCCATACTCAGACAGAATATCCTGCGCATCTGCCAGTACATCCATCAGGTGGGAAATCGGCGCTCCCTGATAGCCGGCCACATAGGCAACACCCGACTCCAATAGTGCTTTTGTCACGGCAAGTATGCCTTCGCCGCTGAAAACTTCGCCCTGTCCCAGACGTAATTTTTTCACTTCTCCGACAAATGATCGCTCAGCCATACTCACCTCACATATTCACCTCATTGTGTTTTTCTGCCTTACGTCTTTTCGCTATGCCTTCTATGTAATTCGGATGTCAGTTAATGGTCAATACATGATTTGTCATGTATTTATGATTTATGCAGTGTTTGGATAAAGCCCGCAGCAAGCGGACAAATTATCAATAAAAACAGGCAGGAGCAGGGAGAATCTGAGGACAACTATCATCATCGATAATAAATAGTGCCTTTCATAAATACATTCACAATCATATATATTTCATTTAGATCAGATGTGGATACTGTTAGTAGAAAACAGGATAAACACAATACCTAAACAGAGAATAAACACATCACCAGAAGGATATTTCACACAATCATAATAATCATGTTATTGACTGGAGGTATCTGAAATGACGGGCAGCTCGTGGCCTCACGGTTATTCTGAATCTAAAAGCGCTGAATCAAGATATACAGATTCAAAATGCTCAGATCCCAAATATGCTGTGTCAAAAATTGGGGCACACCTCAATTCTCCAAAACATTTGCTTTTTTCATCTAATGATCTTGATGAAGTCAAATCTATGGTTGGAAGAGTTATGCAGCCCCATCAGTTGAAGATACTGGGCCACAGCCAAAAGCTGAATGCCAGAATGCACTACATTCCACTCGGGGATCTCTCTATAAGCCGGCTGCGTTACAGTGCCAACGTTGAGATCAATCCGGGAGAACTGGACAGCTTCTTTCTTGTCCAGATGCCGCTGGCGGGTTGTGCCTGCATTGAAAGTGGCGAACAACACCTTGATTCAACACCGAATATTGCTTCCGTTCTCAGCCCCAACCAACAGACTTCCATGCGCTGGAGTACTGACAACGACCAGTTTATGGTCAGGATTTCCCGCTCTCTGCTGGAGAGAACCCTTGTCGGGCAATTGGGGCATCCACTGGATCAACCGCTGATATTTGAACTGGGTTTTGAATGGCAACGCTGTCAGGCATGGCGTTGTCTGATGCCTTATCTTCTGGAATGTACCACCCAAGTGCCCGATATTTTGCAACACAAACTGATTACCAGCCAAATCGAGCAATTGCTTTCCGTGACATTGCTATCCACACATCAACATAATTACAGTGAATCTTCGGCAAATCGTCGGTGTACTATTCGTCCACGACATGTACGTAAGGTACAGGAATATTTACAGGCTCATGCCCACGAACCCATTACGGTAGAACAGCTCGCCCAAATAGCCGGAGTCAGCCTGCGCAGCCTCTACTCCGGTTTCAAAGAATTTCTGGACATCAGCCCGATGCAGTATTTACGCAATCTGCGTATGGAGCATGTCCGCACGGAACTACTGGCAGGAGAGGCCACCAGCGTTACGGGAACTGCCCTGCGTTGGGGATTCGCCCATATGGGACGCTTCAGCGCGGAATATAAAGCCCGCTATGGTGAAACACCGAGTGAAAGCCTGAAACGTGAGTGACTGATAACAAAATGGCATTCCAGCCTGTGGCTATCCTCACCAATCATTAACATGAGTTGAATATCCGAACTATACCCAATGGATTTCAAGATGCGTCGCGGCGGCAAGGGAATGAATCCCCGGGAGCATAGATAACTATGTGACCGGGGTGTTAGCTAAGGAAAGTATGAAAAACAATAAAGAAGAAGGCAGTTCTAATATTTGGATAGAAAAAAACAAAAATGATTATATTTATTATGATCCTAAATTAGATGAATCAAAAATCACAAACGCCCTTATTTCCCAGGATAATTCTTGGGTTAAATACCCTAATGGTGGAATGGAATATAATACAGACTCAGCCGGGTACAGGCCGATATTTAATATCCCCAACAAATAAATACCACAATAAAACAAAAACCATTAACATAGTAAAAAAACACTGCTGGAAACATTGACTACATATTTAAAAGGATATCAGGTATGAATCTTCAGGCAGGACAAAATATCGTTTTATCTCAAACCTCTCTTCGACTCACTCTCTCTTACCCGGCAATGCCTTCTTTTCGTAGTGAAGTAGACGCCTCTGCTTTTCTATTAAATGCCAATGGAAAAGTCAGGGGAGATAGTGACTTCTATTTTTACAATAATCGGGCAGCCGCAGATAACAGTCTGCTTTTAGACACATCTCACCAAAACAGCATTATCACTGTAGACCTGACAAAAATAGCGGCCGATGTGAATAAAATTGCTATTACATTGGTGATCGACGGCCCGGATTCTGTCGCCAATCTTCAGCAGCTGAAATTTGAAGCGCAATGTTTTCAGGCACGATGTTCTGAAGCAAAAAGTATTGCAGACTTCACCATTTCAACGGCGGGCAGAACGGAAAAAGCCATGATTATTGCAGAGATTTATCGGCATTCCGGCAACTGGAAGCTCAGGGCTCTCGGGCAGGGTTTCAATGGCGGTCTGGAGCCTCTGGCAGTGAATTTTGGTGTGGATGTAGAACCCTCTGCGCCTTCAACGCCTCCGCCTAGCCCAACTATCAGCCTTGAGAAAAAGTTACAGGATAAAGCGCCGCGCCTTGTAAACCTTGCCAAGAATGCCACTGTCAGCCTGAATAAGCACAAGCTGCAATCGGTCAAGGCACGTGTTGCTTTTGTTCTTGATGCGTCAGGATCAATGCACTCTGAATTCAAAAAGGGGCATGTACAGGCGGTTCTGGATCGTATTGCGGTGCTGGCGGTGCAGTTTGATGATGATGGCTCGATGGATGTCTGGGGATTTGCTTCGAAACACAAGAAATATCAGGACGTCACCCTTGATAATCTTGATGACTATATTCATACCATACAGACCGCGATAAAAGGTTCCAGATGGGAAATCCTTCCCGGCCTCGGCGGTACAAACAATGAACCGCCAGTTATGGAAGAGGTTATCGACTTCTTTAAAGACAGTGACCTGCCTGTCTATGTCGTATTTATTACGGATGGTGGGATCAGTAAAACCCGTCAAATTAAGGGTGCCATTCGACGTTCAGCGAATTATCCGATTTTTTGGAAGTTTGTTGGTTTGGGGGGTTCCAGTTACGGGATACTGAAAGATCTCGATAACTTTACCGATCGTCGTCTGGATAATACCCATTTCTTCGAGATCGACAATTTTGCAACCGTAAAAGAAGATGTGCTGTACGATCTGTTGTTGGAAGAGTTCAGAGACTGGTACGACGCCGCTATTGCTGAACGGATTCTGTAGTTACAGCTATCAGCGCCCCAAATTTTAGGGGCGCCTGGTTTATTTATATTGATCATGCAGGAAACGGTAAAAACCCGGGTTAATAGTGGAGTCGAGCTTCTGTAGAAAGGTTGCCACCAAGATTCAGATAGAAACGCAGAGTTTTGTATCAATCTGACGGCAAGTATCCTTAATATCCCACAAGACTAACCTCATGAATTTATTCCAATACTCCATAAAGCCGCTCAATTTCCTTTCTCCATATTTCCTGATTTTTCGGCTTCTGATGCTTCGGTTTCCGTGCCAAATCCTCAGCCAGATTTTTCTCTAATACGACAATGCGTTGAAGAATATTCTCTTCATTCGCTAATATTTCCGGTTCATCGTGAGTGTTTTCCTTATCCTTAACGACTACATCTTTTTGACAGGAAATGACCTTTTCATTCAGAAACTGATAATATCCATTACTGGACGTGACTTCTTCCAGTTTGCCATTTTTTATCAGCAAAAAGCGGTTGGCAACGTTATCGATAAATGTCCGATCGTGCGAGGTAATTAATATTGTCATCTCGTTATTAATTAACTCACTTTCCAATTCCATTTTGCCGAAAATATCCAAGTGGTTGGTGGGTTCATCGAGAATCAAGAAATTGTGTTTATTTAATTTCAATATTAAAAACATCAGCCTGGAACGTTCGCCACCACTCAATCTGCCCACTAATTTATTAAAATCCGCATATTCAAATCCTGTCGCAATCAATTGTTGTTTACAGGTAATATCATCAATATTCGGTGCATTATTTTTTACCGCATCAAATATCGATTCATTCAATGGGATTTTTTCCAATTCCTGATCGAGATAGCCCATATTACACTGCGGTGATAAGGTCATATTTTCGGTATCATAAGCCGGATTTTCCAACCCGCCATCATGTACACTTCTCGCCTTTTTATAAGCTTCAACCAGAGAATGAATCAGGGTGGATTTCCCCACGCCGTTATCACCTAACAGCGCGATTCTGTCTCCCGGACGAATATACAAGCCATTGATGGAAAATAACGGATTAAACTCTTCATTTTTTCGATAGCCAATCCACTGTTCCCCAATTTGCAGCATATGTTTGGATTTGATCATATCGGCATCCAGCGATAATCGATAAGTTTCCCCTTCGGTTATTTTCGTTTTGCCTTGTTCAAGTTTTTCAACCCGTTTCTCCATCGATTTGGCTTTTCTGATAAATTTTGGGTTATCGTAAATTTTTCCCCACTGCGCCAAACGCTTTGCACTTTCCTGTATGCGGCGAATATTCTTTTCTTCTGCTTTCAAACGCAAAGCATCCGCTTCATCTCTTTCCTGTAAAGCAGAAAGTGCCTGACTAAACGGCAGGGAAAAAGCAGCTAGCTGTTGATCACGCAAAAAAATCGTCTGGTTAGTAACGTTATCCAAAAAGTTTCGGTCGTGGGAAACAATAATAAAGGCGCTTTTCAGGCTGTTATTAAAGAAGTCCTCGAAGAATTTCAAGGTATTTGAGTCCAGATGGTTACTGGGTTCGTCAAATAAAATAATATCCGGTTCCACAACCGCACTCATGGCAAACATCAGTTTCGTCTTTTGCCCACCACTGAGATCAGCCACTTTAGTCGTAAAATCAGCATCCTGAAAACCAAAATCATACAGCATGGATACCGCTTTATAGTCACCATATTCATCAACTTGTTTGACTTTTTGAGAAATAGACTCAAGTAAGGTCATTTCAAGTAATGCCTCATCGATAAACTGAGAAACCATTTCCATCCTCAACCCATTGGCATATTCGATGATCCCCTCATCCGGTTTTTCAGTGCCCGCCAATAGCTTAAGTAAATGCGTTTTTCCCGTACCGTTATAACCAACTAATGCAATCCTGTCGTTCTCTTTGATGGTTATGGAGAGATTGTTAAATAATGGCTTTGCATTAATGCTAAATTTGACCTTATTACAATGAATCAGCGTTGACATTTATTATGTCCCCATCGTAAAAATCTTCATTAATTTTAGAGTGATGCTTTTTAAAGCAAAATTTATATAGTTAAAGAAAAATTAGGTCAAGCTATTATTTGCTAATAGGAAAAATAGTAACGATACTTTAAGTACCTAAGTATGATTATTGGGATTGTTAATTAACGGATAAAAATAAACGCCACTCATATTAATGAGCAGCGTTCTTATTTCTTTCCAGATTATTTTGTCACCCTATATGAATGGGTATTTTTAGGGCTGTTGACATTTAGTATTGCTGGATTAACGCAATAAGTGCAACATGCGACCGGTATAGGCTTCCATTGGCGTCAGCCCATTTAAAATCTTTCTTGGTGTCATATTCAGCCTCAATTCCATATC
>NZ_JBBMXH010000084.1:0-21662 GCF_037996725.1 Xenorhabdus entomophaga | reverse complement strand
AGTGCTGTTGTTTTTCAGTCAATGTCATGGTGGTTCCCCTTCTCAATAAAAGAAAACACACTATGACAAAAGATTAACCAGTCAGGTATGTGGGGTTAATTAGGCGCTTACATTTGTTCTATCCCACTACTCTCGATTATCCACCTATTGTGGGTGACAAAATCACCGATCGTATGCTGATTCACTTGATCACGATAGATTCGGCCCAAAACTGTCTGCCTTCGTTACATGCTTCACTGACGGTATTATCTGTCTATGTTCTTTGGCAAAAACAGCAAAAGATCAGGCGACTGTTGTGGTTAATGTGGGGCGTGTTGATCGGTTTTTCTATCATTCAGTTACGGCGGCATTTATTTATCGATCTTGTGGCGGGAGTATTGACGGCAATTGTGATTGGCACATTGTGTCAGCTAATCTTACAGGCGGCTGTCGCGCGTTTTGATTTTAAGCGCAGCAAAAAATGGGATATGGAAAAATAGAAATAAGAAGTAAAATAGCATGTTATTTAACGACGTGATTCTTCTAAACAGGTTGCTTTTATTCAGAGGATTAAACTAAGTATTTTTACTTTTAAAAGATATATGTGTTGGTGAACCGATAATTTTCTTTTATTTAAGAACAAGCAAAAATATCAGGTTAATATTTAAACGATATCTCTAGGATTTTTATATATGCATTAATTACTTATGAAATAAAAACAAAAATGACTATTTTTAATGATTAAATCAAGTGAGTTTACTTGTAAGGTAATGTTAATTTTTGATTTACATAAACACAACAAACACTATGATTAAATCTCATAATACATTTTTTTCATTAAAAAAAATTTATGGCATTGAAATGGTTAATGGGTAAAACTTTTTATTTTTCATGCATCTGTAATCGATATTTCAATTTAGTATTATGATGTATCATAAATATCTACTTCCTGTTTAATCAGCTATCTGATAAATACTAAATTGATTCAAACCCTATACTCAGAATTCATTTCATATTCTGACAATATATTTAAACAAAAAATTAACATTCGGAAGTAATAAAAAAAATGAAAAACTCAAACGAATTGATCCCATTAAAGATCATTGCCTCTGGAACTGCTTTGCCTGAGCATAAGGTGTATTCATCCGATTTAGATCTGAAATTAAATAAACCGAGTGGATTTGTACAAAAGCATTCGGGAATTGAATATCGTTACCATTCTGATTATGAAGCCTCTCCGGCCAGATTGGCGGTAGAGGCATTGCATAATACTTTACAAACACACCAAATTTCGCCGGATTCGATTGATTTATTGATTTCGGCTTCTGCAATACCTATCCAGGCTTTGCCTTATTCTGCTGCGCATATTTTGAAAGAGAGCCAATTAAAGGCAGGAACCGCCTGTTTTGATATTAATGCAAGCTGCGTTAGTTTTGTTTCCGCTTTGGATATTGCAGCAGGGTTATTGGCAACCAAACAGTATCGACGTATTGCAATTGTTTCTGCGGAGATGGCTTCCCGTGGCATTGATTGGTCACATCAAGAATCCTCATTGATTTTTGGTGATGGTGCGGCCTGTATGATCGTTGAAAGAGGGGATGGAAAAAGTGGGATTGTTACCTATAAACATGAAACTTATCCAGAAGGCCTTGAATTATGTGAAATCCGCGCTGGAGGAACCCGCAGGAATCTCCGTACCGGCATGGAAGATAAGGATTTTCTGTTCCAGATGCAGGGTCGGCCATTGTTTAAACTGACAGCTTCGTTAATTGAAGGTTTTACAGAGCGCGTATTGGCGAGTGCTGACCTTAAGATGTCCGATATTGATACTGTGATCCCCCATCAAGCCAGTCATTTGGGATTGGAACATATCCGTAAGCGGCTGAATATCAAAGATGAGAGATTTGTGAATATCTATCGTTATCGTGGCAATCAGGTTGCGGCATCGATTCCCACTGCGTTGCACGAAGCCATTATGACGGATCGCTATTATGGCCGTGATTATGTGATGTTGCTTGGTACGGCGGCCGGGCTTTCACTCAGTGAGATGATTCTGAAACCATGAAAATTCTTGTAACTGGTGCAACAAGTGGCTTAGGGCGTAATGCCGTTGATTACCTGTTATCACATGGGGAGTCGGTTGTGGCAACCGGACGTGATCAGCCGGCGGGAGAGGTATTGATTCAATTGGGCGCGGAGTTTCGCTGTGCCGAATTGGAAACCTTAACCGTGGATGAGGCTATTGAGTTGATGTCAGATTGTGATGCGGTCTGGCATTGTGCCGCCAAATCCTCTCCCTGGGGCGATCCTGATGAATTTGAACGCATCAATTTGAGCGCAACGTCTATGTTGGCACAAGCGGCGGGAATATGCGGTATCCGGCGGTTTGTTCATATTTCCACCCCTGCCGTATATTTTAATTTCTCGCACCAACAGCACATAACTGAAAATCAACGTAGCCAGCGTTTCGCAAATGATTATGCCCGAACGAAATTCCTGGCAGAGGAATGCGTACTCCGACTGATTCGCCGTTATCCTGAGACTACGTATATTATTCTGCGTCCTCGTGGGCTATTTGGCCCGCATGACAGAGTGTTGTTGCCACGCTTGATGGCACAAGTTAAGGCCAGCAAGGGAGTCATGGTCTTGCCTGCGGGCGGGAAGAATGCTTTGGATCTCACTTATGTCATGAATGTCGTCCATGCGATGTCATTGGCGACTCATCGGGAAGGGTTGCAAAGTGGGGCGATATATAACATTACCAATCAACAGCCACAGCCATTGGCAAAAACATTAGGGCAGTTATTTGACGAGATGAAGTTTGGTTATCGAATTAAATCATTGCCTTATTCACTTTTATATGGGCTTGCGGCGGTGTTGGAAGGCATTGCAATGCTCACCCGGAAAGAGCCGTTATTGACGCGTTACGGTATTGGTGCGGCCTATTACTCTATGACGCTGGATAATTCAAAGGCACGGGATGAACTGGGCTATGAGCCGGTTTATACCATGGAGGAAGGCATTCATTTAACAGCCAATTGGTTGAAACAGATAGACAAGCAGGCGGGTTAAAATGGTTAAGATGCGTGTTTTTGAAGTGGGATATTGTACCCATCCCGGTTGCGTGGCATTAAAAGGTGCAAGTCTCCGCGTATGTAAATTTCCTGCCCGCGCGTGGCTGTTGGAGTGCAATGACAAGCGCTGGCTGCTTGATACCGGATATGCCAGCCATTTTTACGATCATACCCGCAGTGGGGTTATTCGGTTTTATCGTACTGTCACGCCGGTCTATTTTGACACCAAAGATTCGTTGGTGATGCAACTGAAAGAGGAAGGCATTCAATCCCATGATATTGATGGCATCATCATTTCTCATTTTCATGGCGATCATATTGCTGGATTGCGGGATTTTCCTCAGTCCAAATTTATCTGTTCGGGAGAAGGCTGGCAGCAGACCCGCAATTTACGGGGTATTGCTGCGCTGAAAAGGGCATTTGTACGGGGATTAATTCCTGAAAATTTTGAATCCAGAGTCAGTTTTTATGAAGGGTTTGAAGCTTGTCCGTTGCCAGAAGAATTGGCGGTATTGGGCGAAGGGTATGCCGTGCCGGATAGCCAGAAACAGATGTTTATTGTACCGCTGCCCGGTCATGCGGCGGGGCATCTTGGCCTCTGTGTATTGACTGAACAAGGCTGGATAGTGTTGGCGGGCGATGCGGCATGGTCACCGAGTAACTATCGTGAATTGCGTGGGCCGGCACGGTTGGCAAATATCATTATGGATGATAGCCGTGCCTATTATGAGACATTAAATAAGCTGCACCAGATTGACCAAAAGCAGGTTCCTATCCAGCTATGTCATGAGGGAGATTTGGAATGATACTCAAAACGCTTTGGTACTATTGGCGCGCCAGGAAACAATGGAAATTTTCCAGCCGCCAGCAGCTTGAACAGCATCAATCGAGGGAATTAGCGTCATTTCGGCGCAATGTGCTGACGAAAAGTCCTTATTTTGCCTCATATGCTGATTTACCGTTGGCGGAATATCCGCTGATGAATAAAGCCATCATGATGGAAAACTTCGACCAGATGAATACGGCGGGTCTTAAGCGTGATGAATTGCTGGAATGCGCGCGGTTGAGTGAGCAGTCACGAAATTTTAAGCCGACGGTGGGTAAATACAGTGTCGGGATGTCGTCGGGGACGTCAGGACAGCGGGGTATTTTTGTTATCAGCCCTAAAGAGCGGAGCATTTGGGCGGGCACGATGCTTGCCAAGATGCTGCCAAACGGTTTATTTCACGGAGAGCGTGTTGCACTGTTTTTACGGGCGGGAAATAACCTTTACGATAGTGTGCAGAATCGTTGGATATCTTTCCGTTTTTTTGATTTGTTTGCTGACTTTAATCAGCAGGTGCAAGCGCTGGTGGAATACCAGCCCACTATCGTTGTTGCTCCCGCTCAGATTTTGCGGGCGCTGGCATTGAAGATCCAGCAAGGAGAGGTGTCATTATCGCCAACGAAAGTGATTTCGGCGGCAGAAGTGCTGGAACCACAAGATCGCCAATTATTAGAGAATGTATTTCGGGAAGTGGGAGAGGTTTATCAGGCAACGGAAGGTTTTCTGGCGTGTACTTGCCCACATGGAACGCTACATCTTAACGAAGAATTTCTTCATATTGAGCCGAAATGGATCGATGAATCACGTTTTAACCCGATCATTACGGATTTCACGCGGGAAACTCAACCTATTGTGCGTTATCAGCTTGACGATATTTTGGTAGTAAAGAAAACTCCGTGTGCTTGTGGCAATCCGGCATTGGCGATAGAGCGTATTGAAGGGCGCAGTGATGATCAGCTGATTTTGCCAGCACATGATGGCGGAAACGTGAGTATTTTTGCCGATCCCTGTTCGCGGATTATTGCCAATACATTGCCACTGACGAGTGATTATCGGCTGACACAGACGGATTTATTACTGCGCTTGGAAGGAGATTGCGATATTGCGATCCTTCAACAATGCCAGTCCACCTTGACGGACTATTTCGCCAAACAGGGCGTCAATGTAGATAAAATTGAATGGCAGTGTGTATCACAGGCAATATCGCCGGATCTGTTTAATAAACGCCGTCGGATTATCAGGAAAAAGGGATAGTTTGGGCAATCAGGCAATGATTTAAAGAAGTTGGAATAGGTTAACTATCTATGCTCCCGGGGGATTCGTTCCCTTGCCACCGCGACGCAACTTGAAATCCATTGGGTATAGATATGTATTAAAACGTATTCCTGGGCAAAGTAAGGGAACCAGTTTGGTAGGGTATCCCCGTTTTTGAATAAAATTAAAACAAATAAAGTTAGGTATATCCCATTGACATATCCCATGAAAGGGCTATGCTTTTCAACGAACTTAATCAGAAAACTTGATTTCGGAGGTCAGTATGGAAAAAACAACAGTCTTTAAAAGTAATCGAAGTCAGGCGGTACGCTTGCCAAAAGCTGTTGCTTTACCGGAAGACGTAAAACATGTTGATATTATTGCTATTGGTCGAACCCGCATCATAACTCCGGCAGGTGAAGGATGGGATAGTTGGTTTGATGGCGAAGATGTTACCCCTGATTTTATGACTGATAGACAGCAGCCAAGTGAACAGATCAGGGAAGAATTCTGATGATTAAATATATGCTTGATACTAATATTTGTATTTATACTATCAAGAACAAACCACAGAAAGTCAGAGAAGCTTTTTACCAACATTATGGTCAGCTTTGCATCAGTTCTGTCACATTGATGGAGTTGATTTATGGCGCAGAAAAATCAGCGAATCTTAAAAAGAATCTGGATATTATTGAGGGATTCGCTGCACGTTTAGAAGTCATGACATATGGTTTTGATGCGGCTGTCCATACCGGACAGATTCGTGCTGAATTGGCAAAAAACGGAACACCTATCGGCCCCTATGACAGTATGATTGCAGGTCATGCCCGCTCATTGGGTATGGTACTTGTGACAAATAACACCCGTGAATTTGAACGAGTATCGGGGTTAAGACTTGAAGATTGGGTATTGGGGTAATATAAGCGAGACTAATCCAGTCATGGATCACGTTTAAGGCTTAATATTTTATTGAATAGTTGAGGGCTGGTGTTATTCAGCCCTATTTTTTGCGAAAAATGTCGTAAATTCCTGCCCAGAATGGAGGAAGCAGCTACTGCATCTTTGTTTGTAATATGTATCCGTGTAATGAAATTTTTTGCGGTTATGGCCTTGGCCAAGGATTTGATGCAACAAGCAGTGCAATATGAATGAGTTCAAATAGCTTGTCTGAAAGTAATTCATACTCTTGTTGAGTGTCTTTATCATCAAAGGAAATATCATTCCATGTTCCCATACCCCCGAAACACCATGATTCTAAACAGGCATGCATGAGTTGTTGATATTCTTCAGGGGCATAGTTATCAGGAAATATCTCACTACCATTTACATTGTGATCGGGTTTGACGGATAAGGCTTTTATTCCTCTATCAAACCAATTACCAAAATTGCCATGATCATTCTTATAGGCGAAAGCACTAATTGCTTCTAATTGTTCTTTAAGATTAAGTTTAATTTCTTTTATTTCTGGGAGAGCAGGATAATACCGCTCAGGTCTATGTGCATCTTTGTATACGCGACCATAAGTAAAACGTAAGAGGTTGTCTTCTTGAGTATTTCCGGTTTCTAACCTAGACTCCCAAAAATCCGAATGACCAGTTTTAACTGCTTCTAATAACCAACGTCCGCTACCACCAATGAATACAGCAGAGCTTCTGTCAGCCTTGCTTCCATTATTGTTGACAGGGACATAACATGTACGTAACTGTATCACACCATCTGATTTTAATTTTTCAAACCAAGAAATGGGATTATCGGCAAAGTCTACTTCAATCCACTGATTATGAGTTTCTTGCAGATCAATAAATTTAACGAATTTGCAATACCTAAAAGCAACATGCTCAGGAAAATAGAGTTCAGATTTTTCTCCTGATAGATAAGCATTCCCGTAGGCTGCTAATGATAAAACCTGATATATATCTATATTCATGACTGAAACTTCCTTGTGTTTTTAATATTGGGTTAATTAACTTATCAATAATAAATGTTGGTTTCCTGATAATTTTTTATTTTTTATGATGAGTGTCATCTTTTTTATTATTTCATCGATATCAATAAATATTGATATCGATGGTTTATTATTAAATTAATAAATAATATTGAAAATTATTCTGCTGCATCCAGAGCTTGTGCAAGATCGGCAATAATGTCATCGCTGTGTTCGATGCCGATAGATAGGCGAATCAGATCGCGCAACACTCCCGCTTTTTCCATTTCTTCATCATTCAATTGACGGTGAGTTGTGGATGCCGGATGACAAGCCAGTGATTTTGCATCACCAATATTGACCAAACGTACGATCAGTTGCAGGGCATCGATAAAGCGTACAGCTGCTTTTTCCCCGCCTTTGATGCCGAAGGATAGAATGGCAGAAGGTTTCCCATTCATATAACGGATAGCCAAATCATGCTCAGGATGTGATGGCAAGCCTGCATATTTAACCCAGGAAACTTGAGGATGTTGTTCCAGATACTGCGCAATGGTCAGGGCATTTTCAGTATGGCGTTCCATACGAAGCGCCAATGTTTCAAGGCCCTGTAAGATCAGGAAAGCATTAAAAGGAGATAATGCTGCGCCAGTGCTACGCAGTTGCCCGACACGACAGCGGGCGATAAAAGCCGCGGCACCAAAATGTTCGGTATAGTTTATTCCGTGGTATGACGGATCCGGAGTATTTAAAACCGCAAAGCGATCCTGATGCTCTGCCCAAAGGAATTTGCCTGAATCGACAATCATTCCGCCCATCGACGTTCCGTGGCCTCCAATATATTTGGTCAGGGAGTGGATAATGATATCTGCGCCATGTTCAAACGGGCGGCATAAATAAGGTGTTGCGACAGTATTATCGACAATAAGAGGTACACCGTGCCGATGGGCAATATCAGCCAATGCCTGAATGTCAACGATATTCCCGCTTGGGTTGGTGATAGATTCGCAAAAGACCGCTTTGGTTTTTTCGTCAATCATCGCTTCAATGGTTGCGGGATCGTTATGATCAACAAAACGTGTTTCGATCCCCATACGTGGGAAATTGTGCGCCATCAGGTTATAAGTTCCACCATACAATTTCGCTACAGAGACAATGTTATCTCCCAGACCGGCAATCGTCTGGATAGCGTAGGTGATTGCCGCCATGCCAGAAGCAACCACAAGCGCACCAACTCCTCCTTCTAAAGCGGCGACACGTTTTTCCAGTACATCATTGGTCGGATTCATGATGCGGGTATAAATGTTGCCTTCAACTTTCAAATCAAACAGATCAGCGCCATGTTGGGAATCATCAAAGGCGTAGGAAGTTGTTTGATAAATTGGCACAGCAACGGATTTGGTTGTGGGATCAGGTGAGTAACCGGCATGGATGGATAGCGTTTCTAATTTCATTGTCATTTCCTTTAGTGAATTGCAGGGTGAAATTGATTTGGTATTGCTGGTATTAATAAAGTGATTTTATTTTGAAAATATAAACAGAATGATAATATTAAATATTATTGTTAACTTAATAAACCGGAAGAAAATTTGTGTCTAATTTACAAAAATATAATGTAATGGATCAATATCAAAAATAAATGTTTAGATATCAATTTGATATCCATTGAAAATAAAAGTTCACTTATTTTTTGAAGATGTAATTTCTATAAGTAATGATTACTCTCCATCGTCAATAATTCTATTTTTTCAAATTTATTGCATTTTACCTAAGCATCCTACAAAAACTATCTATACTTTAAATAGTTAATAAACATGAAGGGTAATTATTAGTTATGATGATGAAAAAAACGTTTCTTGCAACTTTAGCCGTATCCGGTTTTATGTATGGTTCATTGGCTTATGCGGATTCGAATACTGTCGCTGTAGGTTATGCACAAAGTAAGGTTCAAAATTTTAAGAATATTCGTGGGGTGAACCTTCACTACCGTTATGAGATGGATTTCCCTGTCAGCATTGTTGGTTCATTTACTTATATGAAAGGTGATGAAGGTGGTCATTACAATGGCGTGAATTATTCTGGAAAAGCTAATATTGATATGAAGTATTATTCATTTATGGCAGGGCCTGCTTACCGTATTAATGATTATGTGAGTGTATATGGTTTATTGGGCTTTTCACATTCAAAAGTTGATGCATCTGTTAATGAAATTAAGAAAGAATATGGAAAAGAAACTCATAGTAGCATGAAGGTAAATAGAAAATCGACCAATCTGGCCTATGGTGCCGGCGTAGAGGTTAACCCAATTCAAAACCTCAGCCTTTATGCTGGCTATGAAGGATCATCAATAAAAGATTATGATGAACGTCATAACATCAATGGGTTTAATATCGGTGTAGGATATCGGTTTTAATTAACAAGCTTGGCTAAAAAATAATTCAGGCACACACAAAAGCAAGGCGCATTCAATGATATTGAATGCGCCTTATTTTTTGGAGTGGTTAATATGTTCTATGCTTTTTTAGAGAAAAACCTATCTGATTTGACGAGTGGTTAAACCATTTCTGGCTATTACCGAATAATAAATTCACTCTTTTTCTGAATTTTATCCTTTTTAAAATATTCATGATATACCTGCACTGAATGGATCTTTTCTGCATATAGCGGCTACTTGAACCTTTATATTTCACGTAATGATGACTCCCTAATTACATATCGTATTACGTATTCGCCAGCCATTAAGCCCAGAGTAATGATTGATGATGGGCAAAAGTCATGGTGGGCATATACGGCAAAAGGGGAGCACTCATGAAGGGCTTAAACGATAAAGTCGCTATTGTCACTGGCGGGGCCACCAAAATAGGCACAGCCGTTGCCAGAGTATTGAGTGAATATGGGATTAAGGTCGCGATTTTTGATATTGATCAGGAAGGCGGGAAAAACGCCGCCAGCCTCCAACCCGAATCCATCCGTTTCTGGCATGTTGATATTACTGACGACAAACAACTATCTCAGGGAGTACATGAAGTCGTTGCTTATTACGACCGTCTGGATTATCTCGTCAATCTTGCAGCAACTTATCTGGATGGCGGCGCCAATGCCGACCGTGAAACATGGCTGACAGCCTTGAATACCAATGTGGTCAGCGCTGTCAGGGCGGCTCAGTTTGTGCGTCCTTACCTTATTGCCGCAGGCGGTGGAGCCATTGTTAATTTCACCAGTATTTCCTCCGCTATTGCCCAGACTGGTCGTTGGTTATATCCCGCCTCAAAAGCCACTTTATTACAAGTCACCCGCAGCATGGCAATGGATTATGCCGCCGATCGCATCCGTGTTAACTCCGTTTCACCGGGTTGGACGTGGTCACGAGTCATGGATGAGCTGACTCAGGGCAATCGCCAGAAAACCGATGCGGTTGCCGCCGATTATCACTTGCTTGGTCGTGTGGGCGATCCCGAAGAAATCGCTCAAGTCGTGGCCTTCCTCCTGTCTGATTCAGCCAGTTTTGTGACAGGGGCGGATTACGCCGTTGATGGCGGCTATTCAGCAATGGGGCCTGAGCAGGCAAAACCTGCCATTCCACGCTTGGCGGAATAAGTGGGCGGAATAGGCACCCCGGACAATTGGCATAGCGGGACGAAATAATTTTAGTTCCGAAATCCGAAAAAAAATGAAAGAGGAAAATATTATGCGCCGTATAGCTATCGTAGGAGGTGGTCAAGCTGGACTGCCTTTGGCCCTTGGTCTGCTGAACAAGGGCTATCAGGTGACGGTTGTTACCAATCGCACTCCCGATGATATTCGCAATGGTCGGGTCATGTCGAGCCAGTGTATGTTCGATTCCTCTTTACAATTTGAACGTGATTTAGGACTGAATCAGTGGGAAACGCAGTGCCCGCCCGTTGAAGGCATCGGTTTTACCGTTCCCCATCCTGACATTCCTGATGAGAAGGCGATTGGATGGAGTGCCCGGCTGGACAAATACGCGCAGGCTGTCGATCAACGTATCAAGATGCCTTTCTGGATGGAACAGTTCGCTGCCCGTGGCGGTAATCTGGAAATCAACGATGTGGGGATCATTGAACTGGAACAATTAGCTGCCCGCCATGAGCTGGTTATTCTGGCGGGAGGAAAAGGAGATATTGTGAAATTACTGGAGCGTGACGCTTCACGTTCTCCTTTTGATGCCCCCCAACGCGCACTGGCACTGACTTATGTCAATGGCATGCTGCCAACGCCTGAATACTCCCGTGTTTCTTTTAACCTGGTTCCGGGGGTGGGAGAGTATTTTGTTTTTCCTGCCCTGACGCTGAATGGTCCCTGTGACATCATGGTTTTTGAAGGTATTCCCGGAGGGGTAATGGATGGCTGGCGAGAGGTCAGAACGCCACAAGAGCATCTGGCCTACAGCAAGCAAATCCTCAAGACTTTTATGCCGTGGGAAGCTGAACGTTGTCAGCAGGTAGAGCTTACCGATGAAAATGGTACTCTGGCGGGGTGCTTTGCACCAGTGGTGCGCAAACCGGTATTAACATTACCTTCTGGTCGTCTGGTTTTTGGGTTGGGGGATGCGGTCGTCACAAACGATCCGCTGACCGGACAAGGCTCCAATAATGCAACTAAAGCCTGCAAAGTATATTACGAGGCCATTATTGCCCACGGTGACAAGCCCTTTACGGCAGAATGGATGAATGACACCTTCGAACAGTTCTGGAAATATGGTCATCATGTTGTGGAATGGACAAATAGCCTGCTTATTCCGCCAGAGCCACATATTTTACATTTATTGGGAGCCGCCCAACAATTGCCGGCACTTGCCAGCACGCTTGCTAATGCTTTCGATCATCCTCCCGTGTTGTTCCCGTGGTGGAAAGACAATCACGCCTGTGAAGAATACATTCATGCACAGAGGGTAAATTCACTGCGGTTTAATTCACAGATGGCTGAAAAAACCAGAGCCTGAGCGGGGAACTTGTCATGACTTTGAATATCCTGAGTAGTCAGATACCGTTGCCTGATACCGAGTGGGGGGCAACTGAATTTGAAGCAAGGGCGTTGCGCACACTTTTGGGTCATTATCCAACAGGCGTTGCGATTGTTGCGACACGTACTGCTGACGGGCGCAATGTGGGATTGACCATCAACTCATTTGCTTCACTTTCATTAGAGCCGCCGCTGGTACTCTGGAGCCTGGTCAATCACTCCCCCAATCTGCCCGCCTTCCGTGATTGTGAATATTTCACGATCAGCATTCTTGGATGTGAGCATCAAGAGTTGGCTTTGCGTTTTGCCAATCCGAGGGTTGAAAACAAATTTCGGGATATTCCCGTACAGGAAACACCGGAAGGGGTTCCCTCGATTGGAGGAGCGATAGCGACCTTGGTTTGTGCCAATCATCAACAAACGCATCTGGGTGATCATTTGCTGATGATTGGTCACGTGAAGCGTATTGCCAGCATTGAAGGGAAGCCACTGGTTTTTCATGGCGGTATGTTTACTGTACTGCATGATGTTCGAGAAATATGAAAAAAATCAATCTGTTGTTTTTTGTCAGAACATTCTTTTGTTGGGAAAACATTCAGGAGAACATTATTAATGAAAAGTCCATTAAGTGCGTTTGTCACTGCGTTAAATCAGGGGAATGTGAATATTATCGACCTCACACAAACATTGACGCCTCATTTTCCGGCCTTGCAGTTACCTGAACAGTTCGGGCAGGTCTGGTCATTCAAGTCAGAGCGTATTTCTCACTATGACGAGAATGGCCCGGCCTGGTATTGGAACAATTTCAGTTGTGGTGAGCATACAGGAACGCATTTTGATGCCCCGATACATTGGATCAGTGGTAAAGATCATCCCGATAACACGGTCGATACCATTCCCTTGCATAACTTTGTCGCGCCAGCGGTGGTCGTGGATGCCAGCAGGCAAGTGGCACAAAACCCCGACTGGATACTGACGGTTGAGTTCTTACAGTCTTGGGAAGGGCGGTATGGGCGTATTCCTGCGGGCACATGGTTACTGTTCAGAACGGATTGGTCTAAGCGGGCAGATGATCCCATTCGTTTCCTCAATATGCACGATGACGGGGCTCACACGCCAGGGCCGAGCCAAGAGGCTGTAGAGTGGTTGATCCATGAGCGTGATATCAGGGGGTTCGGGGTCGAAACCATCAATACAGATGCCGGTCAATCCTACGCATGGCCGGTGGCTTATCCTTGCCATACCTTGATGCACGGGGCGAATAAATACGGCTTGCAGTGCCTGAAAAATCTCGATTTGCTGCCACCAACGGGCGCCGTCATTATTGCCGCTCCTCTCAAAATTGAAGGTGGTTCGGGAAGCCCGCTGCGTGTTCTGGCTCTGGTCGAATCCCTTTACGGAGGGGAGTCATGACAGTATCAAAGCCACAAGTGATTATCGTTGGCAGCGGTATCAATTCTCTGGTCTGTGCGGCCTTGCTGGCACTCTGGGGTAAATCCGTCCTGGTACTGGAACGGAATGCGGTACTGGGGGGTTGTATTCGCACAGAAGAACTTTTTCCCGGTTATGTCCACGATGTGTTCTCTTGTTGGTATCCGCTGTTTTTGAGCAGTCCTGCTTATGAAGTGCTCAAGCCCGCTTTGGAAAAGGCGGGTTTGGAATTCATACAAAGTGATTATTCAACCGGATTGGTACAACCGAATGGCAAGGGAATTGCCTTAAAACGGGGTGTACTGGCTGCTGCTTTGCGGCTTGATGAAATTTCGATGGGAGATGGAGCGGCATTAAATCGCATGGCACAGCAAATCCTCCATGATGATGCAGCGCTGGTCTTTGGCCTGTTGGGGCAGAATCCTTATGGTTTAGGAATGCTGAAATTGCTGTTCTCTGAATGGCGGAAACGTGGCATCGATGGGCTGGCAGAGTTTGCCGGCAACTCGCTGGAAACTTTCCGGCGTTGGGCTGAACGTGAATTACAGTCTGATTTCATCCGCGCTTTGATTGCGCCGTGGGTACTGCATACGGGGTTGGGACCGGATGATGCCAGCTCTGCCCTGATTTGCAAGCTTACTTTTGCTGCGGTGGTTGCGGGAGGCATGCCTGTGGTGAAAGGTGGCAGTATTCGCATTGTGGAAGCGCTTAAGGCGATTATTGAGCAACATGGCGGTCAATTTATTACCCATGCTCACGTTGATCGCATCATCACCCATAGAAGAGGGAAAAAGTGTTATGCCTCTGGCGTGATAGCCGGGGGAAGCATTTATCACGCAAGTGAAGCGGTGGTTTGCAATGTGACCCCTCAACAGCTTTATGGTCATCTGTTGGATAACATGCCTGAAACTGTTCTGCAACGGGCACGGAACTATCGTTATGGGCGGGGTGGAATGCAGATTCACTTTGCCTTGAATGCGCCGCCGCCGTGGTGTGAGCCGGAATTGCGCCATGTGCCACTTATCCATCTAACGGAGAGCATGGAACAGGTCTGTCTGTCCGTGGCACAGGCAAATAACGGTTATCTACCAAGCCATCCTACATTGAGCATAGGGCAGCCAACGGCCCTTGATCCTTCTCGTGCTCCAAACGGCGGTTGGATTTTATGGATTCAAATGCAGGAATTGCCGACACACTTGAAAGGCGATGCTTTGGGCGAGGTTTCAATTCCTGCCGATGGCAGATGGAATGAAGCCGTTCGTGAAGCGGTTGCGGATCGCGTGCAGGCTCGTTTGGAAACAGTGATGCCCGGTTTTTCATCCTCCATTGTGGGGCGTAAATCTTACTCTCCGCAGGATTTACAGGCATTGAACTGTAACTTGGTAGGTGGCGATCCCTATTCAGGTATTTGCTCACCCGACCAATTTTTCTGTCTGCGTCCGTTTGCTGCTTCACAAGGCGCAAAGGCGCATCAAACTCCTGTCAGTAATGTATTTCACATCGGGGCTTCAACTCATCCCGGCCCCGGATTAAGCGGGACTTCCGGCTATCTTGTTGCCCGCCGGCTTGCGCGGCGCTGAGCACATTAGCCACTCAATTTACTCATTATTGATTCATCTCTTACAGAGAGGAGAGTTATATGGCGATAAAACTTAAAGAGCTTGTTTATGCAGCGGCTTTATCACTGACTTTATCTTTATCACTGATAAGCACTTCGGTAATGGCGGCAGAAGGTGGCGGTGTGGGTACTTATCCTGATGGCTTGGATAATTATCTGGCTGGTGCTTTACCGCCTCCGGGTACTTATGCGCTGTTTTATGGTGGCAATATTCACTATAACAAGCTTAGGGGAAATCACGGTAATTTGATCCCTGTACCGGGTTTCAAAGTGAATGTGAATCTTCTGGCTCCCAGATTGGTTTGGGTGACGGAAAGGCAGGTTTTGGGTGGTCAACTGGCCTACCATACCATCGTGCCGTTACTGGATGTGACCACTGACGCTGCTGGCAAGCACAACAACAGCAAAGGAATCGGAGATATCACCTTTGGCCCTGCCTTGGGGTATCATCCCGCTCCTGATTTAGGCTATGTCATTGGGTTGGATGTCAACATACCAACAGGTCACTATGATCGCAATGATCCTTCCAGCCTGGGAAAAAATTACTGGACGATCCGGCCTGTCTGGGCGGTGAGTTATTTTCCTGCCAATGGCATCAATGCCGATTTGAAAGTGATGTATGACGTCAACTCCAGCAATAAAGAAACCAAAACCACTTCTGGTCAGGCGATCCATGCGGATTATGCGTTGGGTTGGGGATTCGGCAACGGGTTAGTGGTGGGGCTGGGAGGTTATGTTTTCCAGCAGATCACCAGCGACAGCGGGCCAAATTCAGCACAGGGTAAAGCGAGCGCGTTTGGTTTTGGCCCTTCTATCCGTTATGCCAATGATAAAGGTTGGCTGGTCGCGCTGAAATGGCAAAAAGACCTTGCAGTGAATAACCGCCCGGCGGGTTCGCAACTTTTCTTAAAAGCGGCGATTCCATTTTAATATGAGTTTATTTTTATCGGGGCATCATATACAGGGTCTTAAGCAATAACTGCCTATTTTAGATAGAAAAAAGGCTTCATTCGTGTTTCTGATATTGAGTTTGGCGACGATTATCAGATCATGAATGAAGCCTGCGGGTTCTGTCGCATTAACAAAGAAAATCTGGTTGTCCATGCTGGCGTATTGCTGTCTGAATCCACAGCACGGTAAAGGTAATATTACCGCAAAAACAGGAAATGTGAGTTTTGGATAAAAAAATAGAATGCCGATTATTATTGGCATTAATGATGTGCGTCCAATTTCAATATTGAAGAAAATAAATCCAGGGGTTGATCTGATCGGTTGGTAAAAAAGTATTTATCGAAAATTTTATTCAATAGCTAAAGCAAAGGTTTTTTGGTAGAGGCAATTAAAAAACTTACCTATGTATAATAAAAAATAATATAGACTTAAATGAAAATGGCTATCAATATTATAATAATAGTAAATAATATGATGACGAAACAATAGGTAACTAAAAATGGTTATTTCTGGGACGATGAAGTTTTAAAATAACGCAGAACTTAAGCTGAGCAGAATAGATAGTAAGAATAAATACCTATATAGAATAAAACCCACCAGCAACAGAGGGTTGTTAATTAATTGTTACTGATAAATATTAACTTTTTTTTGTGAAGGGGAATGCTGAAATATTGCAAGGGTAACTGTAGCCCTGCAATCTGAAACCGGAGAAAAAGCCAAGCTCTGGATGCAGCAGCAAATGGATAAGCCGACAACGTTTTTAAAGGAAAACCCATATCAGATTACATTGCTCCGTTTAACGACTAAAAACATTATTCACTCTCTAAATTTAAGTCAAATATTAATTCTCAATGGGAAAAATACAGCAGGGACTTAGTGCTCATACCAGTAGATATAATTAATAGATCTATTTCTATTTAGTTATGTAATTCAGCGTCGATTAATAAAAAATGGAATAACTTATTCCGGTTTATCAAATAAACCATTTATTCCTCTGTCCGAAAATTATTGTCACCCCATTTTGGGGTATGCAGTTATTAGCCGGTCTATGACATCCAGCGCCTGAGAGAAAATATTGCCTGAGTATCTTTCGATACTCGGTAGGCCCGTTGTTATTTCTCCGAAACGTAAAAGAAAAACATTTGTGATGGTTGCTGGAAATAACCGTTTTCAAATATCCAATAGATTCGTTGAGGTAGTAAGCAGATGAAAGACAGTATTACCAGCAAGGAAAATGCCCTTAGAGTAGGGTTGCTGGAAACATGGAACGCCACGGAAACCCTATACCCTGACCATATAGGTATTCATCAGTTGTTTGAACAACAGGCAGAGAAAACCCCAACTGCCACCGCGTTAATCGATGAGACTCAGAGCCTGAGCTATGCGGAACTGAACGCCCGAGCCAACTTGCTGGCTTGTCAACTGATTGAACAGGGGATTTGCCCGGGTGACCATGTAGCGATCCTGCTAGAACGCTCAATTGAACTGGTGGTGGCTCAATTAGCTATCCTTAAAGCTGGTGCGGTTTATGTCCCTGTCGATCCCAACGTACCGGATGAACGGAAAAACTGGCTGATAAACGATAGTGCCGCCAAATTACTGCTGACGGATATGCAGACGGAGATCCCGGCTGAATGGGTTATCCCGCGGTTCCGTTTTACCGGCGAGACAGAACCGATCCGGGCAGAAGGCCATCGCAATCCTGATTTATTGGGAGCCAGTACAGGGCCGGCGTATATCATGTACACCTCCGGTTCGACAGGTATCCCAAAAGGGGTCATCGTGCCTCACCGGGCTGTCGTCCGGTTAGTTATCAATAATGGCTATGCTGACATTGAACCCAGTGACCGGATTGCTTTCGCCGCGAATCCGGCTTTCGATGCCAGCACCTTTGAAGTCTGGGCGCCGTTGCTCAACGGTGCTGCGCTGGTGGTTATTGATCATACCACGTTGCTGACACCGCAGGATTTTGTCCGGGCGTTACAGGCGCACCGCATTACGGTCCTGTGGATGAGCGTCGGACTGTTTAACCGGCTGGCGGAGGCGCTATCCCCAGTGCTGCCTCAACTTAACATGCTGCTGGTCGGGGGAGATGTCCTCGATCCGCATATCATTGCTCAAGTGCTGCGTAAAAACCCACCCAAAAAGTTATTGAATGCCTACGGTCCGAGTGAGGGAACCACGTTTACCACGACTTACCACATTCACGGATTAACATCGGATACGACTTCTATTCCTATTGGTCGGCCTATTGCCAACACCCGGATTTATTTGCTGGATACTGATGGTCAGCCGGTGCCATTGGGGATGACCGGTGAGATTTATATCGGGGGTGACGGTGTGGCCTGCGGTTATCTTAACCAACCTGAACTGACCGCTGAACGCTTTCTCACCGATCCATTTAGCGATAAACCGAATGCGCGTATGTACCGGAGCGGAGATTTGGCCCGCTATCTGCCGGACGGTAATCTGGAATTTCTGGGCCGTAACGACCAGCAGGTAAAAATCCGCGGTTTCCGGATTGAACCGGAGGAAATTGAGGCTCGACTGGTGGAATATCCGGCGATACGTGAAGCGGTGGTGCTGGCGTTAGGGGAGGGACAGGATAAACAACTGGTTGCCTATGTACTGACCCAAGAGAATGACGGATTGGCCGCTCGCCTGCGTGAACACCTGAGTGAACGGTTGCCGGATTATATGGTACCGGTGGCTTTTGTGCGTCTGGATGAATTCCCATTGACGCCGAATGGTAAATTGGATCGCCGGGCGTTGCCGGCACCGAGGGAGGACGCCTTCGCCCGTCAGGTTTATGAAGCGCCGCTAGGAGAGAAAGAGATTGTTCTGGCGACCCTTTGGCGCGAATTACTGGGTATTGAGCAAATTAGCCGACATGACAGTTTCTTTGCGCTGGGCGGTCACTCTTTGCTCGGCGTACGGATGATTGAACGCCTGCAAAGTCTGGGATTGACACTGGCCGCCCGTAACCTGTTCCAATGCCCGACACTGTCAGAACTGGCCCGGACACTGGAACAACATCAGGCCGTCGTGGTGCCGCCGAATGTCATTACTCCAGCAACTACCGTGCTGACACCGGCAATGTTGCCGCTGATTGATCTGACCCAGTCTGAGATTGATCACATTGTTGAACAAGTGCCGGGCGGGATCGCTAATATTCAGGATGTCTATGCTCTGTCACCGTTGCAGGACGGTATCTTGTTCCATCATCTGCTGGCGAAGGAAGGTGACCCCTATCTGCTGGCCTATCCGATGATTTTTGCTGACCGTGCGCTGCTGGATCGCTATCTGGCGGCAGTGCAACAGGTGGTTAATCGCCATGATATCCTGCGGACCGCATTTATCTGGCAGGGATTATCTGCACCGGCGCAGGTGGTTTGTCGTCAAGCGCCTTTATCGGTCACTGAACTGACTTTGGATCCGGCTGACGGGCCAGCGGGTGAGCAATTGGCTCACCGTTTTGACCCACGTCAGTATCGTTTTGATCTGAGTCAGGCCCCATTGTTGCGTTTTGTAATAGCACAAGAAACAGTCGCACAAGAAACAGTCGCACAAGAAGCCGTGGCGCAGGAAACTGATGGCCGCTGGCATGTGCTGCAATTACAGCATCACCTGATTGGCGACCATACGACAATGGAAGTGATGCACCGCGAAGTACAGGCCTGTCTTGCCGGACAGAATGACAACCTGCCTGTACCGATGCCTTTCCGCAATCTGGTGGCGCAGGCCCGGTTGAATGTCAATCAGGCAGAGCATACCCGTTTCTTTACCGACATGCTGGCTGACGTGGATGAGCCAACACTGCCGTTTGGCCTGACCGAGGTGCATCGTGATGGTTCGCAGGTCACACAATCGCACCGGATGTTATCACCGGAGTTAAACAACCGCCTTCGTCAGCAGGCAAAACGTCTGGGTGTCAGTGTGGCAACATTGTGTCATCTGGCCTGGGCGCAGGTGCTGTCACGGGCCAGCGGGCAGAATAAAGTGGTGTTTGGCACTGTGCTGTTCGGGCGCATGGCGGCGGGGGAAGGGGTTGACAGCGGCATGGGGCTGTTTATCAATACCTTGCCGCTGCGACTGGATATAGATGATACACCGGTGCACGACAGTGTACGGCTGGCACAGTCCCGGCTGGCCGGCTTACTGGATTATGAGCATACTTCACTGGCGCAGGCCCAACGTTGCAGTGGAGTAGCGGGTGGCACGCCACTGTTTAGTGCCCTGTTGAACTACCGGCATAATGAGCAGCCGCTGATCCCACATCAGGTTGTACCGGGTATCGAGTTTCTGGGTGAACAGGAGCGGACTAACTATCCGTTGGTGCTGTCGGTAGAGGACGGGGGTTCTACTCTGGGGCTGACTGCGCAGGTCGTACAGCCATTTGAGCCGGATCGGGTATGTGGTTATATGCAGCAGGCGCTGACCAGTCTGGCAGAAGCGCTGGAGCAGGCACCAGAAACACCGGTACGGGATCTGAATATTTTGCCTGAAACGGAACGTGCGTTATTGCTGGAAACCTGGAACGCGACGGAAACACCGTATCCTGAGCAGTTATGTATTCATCAGTTGTTTGAACAGCAGGTAGAGAAAACGCCGGTTGCTACAGCGCTGATAGCGGGAGATCAAACCTTCAGTTATACGGAGCTGAATATCCGTGCTAACCGGCTGGCCCGTCAGTTAATTGAGCAAGGGGTTTATCCGGGTGAGCATGTTGCGATCTTGTTAGAGCGATCCATTGAGCTGGTCGTGGCTCAGTTAGCTATTCTCAAGGCGGGGGCTGTTTATGTTCCGATTGACCCTGGCGTACCGGACGAGCGGAAGAACTGGTTGATAAAAGATTGTTCAGCCAAATTGCTGCTCACCGATATGTGGGCTGATATTCCGGCTGATCTTCTGGCTATTCCGTTATTTCGTCTCTCTGGCGAGATGAGCCCCATCAGGGAAGAAGACTGCCTCAATCCTGACTTACCCGCTTCCAGTACCGGATCTGCGTATATCATGTATACCTCTGGCTCTACCGGTACACCAAAAGGCGTGGTAGTGCCTCATCGTGCGGTGGTTCGGTTGGTTATCAATAATGGTTATGCTGAAACCGGACAGGATGACCGCATTGCCTTTACCGCTAATCCGGCTTTCGACGCGAGTACCTTTGAAGTCTGGACGCCTTTGCTCAACGGTGGCGCGCTGGTGGTCATCGACCACGCTACCTTGTTGACACCACAGGCGTTTGTACAGGCTTTACAGGTTCATCGGATTACGGTTTTGTGGCTGACGGTTGGATTGTTTAACCGACTGGCAGCGGAGTTGTCTCCGGTTCTCCCACAGATCAATATCTTGATTGTCGGAGGGGATGTGCTTAATCCGCATGTGATCGCTCAGGTCCTGCGTAATAGCCCGCCTCAGCAGTTATTGAATGGCTATGGGCCGAGTGAGGGAACGACTTTTACCACGACATACCGTATCACTGAAATGCCGGTAGGGACGACAAAGCTTCCGATTGGTCGGCCAATCGCTAACACACGCCTCTATTTGTTGAACGCTTATGGCGAACCCGTGCCACTGGGGGCGATCGGTGAGATTTATATTGGTGGAGACGGCGTGGCCTGT
>NZ_JBBMXH010000083.1:0-21665 GCF_037996725.1 Xenorhabdus entomophaga | reverse complement strand
AGTTCCTGTTCCCAGAGATTAACAGGTGAGGCCATGTGGCACCTCCCTTAGGGTTAGAAAGAAGGACGATAGCTATCATGACACAATACACATTACGACTGTAGTACTAGGCGGGAGTTATTCTGTTCCTCAAGAAACAGAGGCCATTGGACATAACCTTGCCATTTCATTTCCTGCTGCAATGCTTCAGCCCTGAGAGGATGTTCCATCTGCCATTGGTAGGGAAGGGTGACAATGAGAGTTCCATTTTCTACCCGTAACCGCAAAGCAGGTAAAGAGTCATCTCGCCGACGGCTGGCGAAAATAATTGCGAGGCGCAATAAACGACACAGCCGTTGTGCCTGCAATAATGGCAGGGCATTCTGCTGGCTGAGTGAGGCTAAATCCACAGGGCCACTTTGGTTTTTCAACAGGGTGGCCAGCAGGCGTTTTTGCGCAGGTGTATAACCGGGCAGATCTAAATGGCTAACCAAGTAAGCAGAGTGCGCTGATCCCTGACGAGAATCAATGAACAGGCCGATTTCATGGAGTAAACATGCACTGCTCAATAATTCGCGGCTGTGTTCATTCAATTCCCAGTACTTGGTGACTTGCTGGCAAAAGTATTCTGCCAATTGCCTGACACGTTGTGCCTGTTCAACATCCAGTTGAAAGCGATGCTGCATATTACGCAGGGTTCTTGCGCGAATATCTTGCTCAATTGGCAAATCCAGCATCCCGTAAACCAAACCTTCACGCAATGCGCCACCTGCCAGTGTCATGCTCCCGATTTTTAATGCCTGAAAAATAGCAATTAAGATTGCCAAACCGCTGGGAAAAACCAATGCCCGTTCTAGTGTCAGCCCATCAATTTCCAGTTCTTCCAGCTTACCGCACTCAATTGCCTGATGTTTGAGTTGCTGAAGCTTAGGCAGGGTAATCAACTCATCCATGCCCTGAGCGATCATAATTTCCTGCAAAGCCTGTACCGTACCGGAAGCACCCACGCAAATGTGCCATCCTTGCTCAAGCAGAGTTGTAGTGGCAGAACTTAGAATGACATGGGCAGCAGATTCCGCTTTGGCGAAATTTTCTTCTGTCAGGCTGCGATCATTGAAATAACGTTCCAGCCAGGTGACGCAGCCCATTTCAAGACTGAATAGCTGACTGGCCTTAGCCCCGGTGCCTGTTACGAGTTCTGTACTGGCACCTCCAATATCCACGACAAGCCGTTGTTCAGGCCCACCTGTGGTGTGGGCAACACCTTGATAAATCAGGCAAGCCTCTTCTTCACCACTGATGACATTGACAGGACTACTCAATATTGCTGAAGCTTTTCTCACAAACTCATCCGAATTTGCTGCAAGACGCAAGGTTGCTGTAGCAACAACGCGGATCTGCGTGGCAGGAATGTCCTGCAAGTATTCGGAAAAAAGGCGGAGGCACTGCCATCCCCGTTCCATTGCCTGCTGTGATAAATGGTTATTTTTATCCAATCCGGCGGCCAGCCTGACTTTGCGTTTGATGCGGGTGACCACTTGAATACTACCGGATATTTCGCGGACCACCAGCATGTGGAAACTGTTTGAGCCTAAATCGATAGCGGCATAGAGCGAAGAAGAACTCAGCATAGTATTTTATTCCAGCATGTGTTATTTCAGCATCGTATTATTTCATCATTACGTTATTTTAGCTTGGGCGCTTGCGACTACGCGTTGGATTTCCACGGCGCGGCATATTGGTGCGGCGTGGGTGTCCCCCTGAACGGGAACGGTTACGGCGCTTGGGTACGGGTAAATCTTTCAGCAAGGCATCGCTGTTGTATTTGCTGACAGGTATCTGGTGCTGAATATACTCTTCGATAGCAGGTAAGTTCAGCGCGTACTCTTCACATGCCAGACTGATGGAATGACCACTTTCTCCGGCACGACCTGTCCGGCCAATTCGATGGACATAATCTTCACAGTCATCCGGCAGATCATAGTTAAAGACATGCGTCACTGAGGGGATATGCAAACCACGGGCGGCAACATCGGTGGCGACCAGAATATCCAGATTGCCCTGACTGAATTCTTCAAGGATCCGCAGGCGCTTTTTCTGTGCAACATCACCCGTCAGCAAACCGACGCGATGACCGTCAGCAGCCAAATGAGCCCAGACATCTTCACAACGATGTTTGGTGTTGGCAAAAATGATGCAGCGATCAGGCCACTCTTCTTCCAGCAAAGTCTGTAGCAGACGCATTTTTTCTTCATTGGAAGGGTAAAACAGCTCTTCCTGAATGCGATGCCCTGTTTTCTGCAAGGGTTCTACTTCCACATATTCAGGGTTATTCATTTGTTCGAAGGCCAGTTCACGCACCCGGTAAGACAGCGTTGCAGAAAACAGCAAGTTCATTCTTTCAGTCGCTGCCGGGATCCGGCGGAACAACCAACGGATGTCCTTGATAAAGCCCAGATCATACATGCGATCGGCCTCATCAAGCACGACAACTTGAATGGCACCAAGCTGGATATGCCCCTGTTTTGTGTAATCGATCAGGCGACCGGTTGTGCCAATGATGATATCGACGCCAGATTCTAACACCTTAAGTTGCTTATCATAGCCATCGCCACCATAAGCAAGGCCCATTTTCAATCCGGTGACTTCTGCCAGTTCTTCTGCATCAGAATAAATCTGGACAGCCAGTTCGCGGGTAGGAGCCATAATCAGCGCCCTTGGCTGATTGATTTTATGCCCCTTAGCAGCAGGATTAGTCAGTAAATAGTTGAAAGTAGACGTCAGAAATGCCAGCGTCTTGCCTGTTCCGGTTTGTGCTTGCCCCGCAACATCTCGGCCTTCGACAGTAAAAGGCAAAGTTAGCGCCTGTATCGGCGTGCAGTTTGAAAACCCTTTTTTATCAAGGGCTTCTAAGATATTGGGGTGCAATGCGAAGTCGGAAAACTTCTTTTCTGTCAAATGTGTTTTGCTCATAGCGTGGTAGAATATCAGTTAACTATTGCTTTAAGAAAGTGTATCCGCTGAAATAAAGACACCCGTATGTTGGTTAATGTACAGTGATACTGTAAAAGATTTTATTTTTGGAGTAAAAAAATGAGTGCGAATATTACCCATCTGACCGATGCTGGTTTTGAAAACGATGTACTGAAAGCAGAAGGTCTGATCCTCGTTGATTTTTGGGCTGAGTGGTGTGGTCCCTGCAAAATGATTGCCCCTATTCTGGATGAAATTTCTGAAGAATATGCAGGCAAACTGACTATTGCCAAGTTGAACGTTGATGATAACCCAAATACAGCACCAAAATACGGTATTCGCGGAATTCCTACACTGATTTTGTTTAAGAATGGCGAAGTGGCAGCGACAAAAGTGGGCGCTTTGTCAAAAACCCAGTTGAAAGAGTTTTTGGAGCAGTACCTCTAATTTAGAGTCTGGTCACAGTAATTACGGGCGTTTAGCGTATAGAGTGATTTATCCTATTGACCGCTAGACGTCCGCTACGAAGCGTGGTAAGTTAGCGACCACGTGCTTGTATGAAACATTACTTGTATGAATTCTTTATTCGATATAAAGGTTTATTGATGTAAAGAGTTGACATTAAGCCTGTTGCATACTAAACAATCTGTAGTGTCTGATAAATCTGTTATTTCTGGATCACCTGAAGTATCTGATAGCATATCGCATTTAGTAAAATTTCTGAGTCTATATACGGAGCATTCGGTATATAGCTTAGTACGCTGATAGCGTCCTGATGCTGAACATCTTTAAACAGGATGTTTTATAGTTATAAACAGTGCTCACACCGAGATAATGCTTACGCTGAGGCAGTTCCGATATTGAAGTTAACCACGTTTCGTTATTATCTCAGTCGTGTTTTGACAGTTTGTCAGCCTTATTTTGAAATCAATCAGAGTACTTCAAACTATTGCCTTGTAATATAATTTAATATGTTAGAAGGATTTATTCGTTTCTGGTACAAATAAACAGGCACCGATAACGCTGCCATACCATTCACGTTCATAGTTCGAGATATACCCCGAGTTAAAGAACCCACCATTATGAATCTTACCGAATTAAAGAATACGCCGGTATCTGAGTTGATTACTCTCGGCGAAAATATGGGGCTGGAAAATCTGGCTCGTATGCGTAAGCAAGACATCATTTTCTCTATTCTCAAACAGCATGCGAAAAGCGGAGAGGATATTTTCGGAGATGGTGTGCTGGAGATATTACAGGATGGATTTGGTTTCCTCCGCTCCGCAGACAGTTCTTACCTTGCAGGTCCTGATGATATCTACGTTTCTCCTAGTCAAATCCGCCGTTTTAACCTCCGTACCGGTGACACCATTTCAGGGAAAATCCGCCCGCCAAAAGAAGGTGAACGCTATTTTGCCTTGCTGAAAGTTAATGAAGTTAACTTTGACAAACCTGAAAACGCCCGCAATAAAATCTTGTTTGAAAACCTGACACCACTTCATGCCAACAACCGTTTGCGCATGGAACGCGGTAATGGTTCTACTGAGGATTTGACTGCCCGTGTTCTGGATTTGGCAGCGCCGATTGGCCGTGGTCAGCGTGGCCTGATTGTTGCTCCGCCAAAAGCAGGTAAAACCATGCTGCTGCAAAATATTGCAGCTAACATCGCCCACAACTACCCAGATTGTGTTCTGATGGTTCTGCTGATTGATGAGCGTCCGGAAGAAGTGACCGAAATGCAGCGTCTGGTAAAAGGTGAAGTGATTGCTTCAACTTTTGATGAGCCGGCTTCCCGCCACGTGCAAGTAGCTGAAATGGTCATCGAAAAAGCAAAACGTCTGGTTGAGCATAAAAAAGACGTTATTATTCTGCTGGATTCCATTACTCGTCTGGCCCGTGCATATAACACCGTGGTTCCTGCCTCCGGTAAGGTATTGACCGGTGGTGTGGATGCGAATGCGCTGCATCGTCCAAAACGTTTCTTTGGTGCAGCACGTAATGTTGAAGAAGGTGGTAGCCTGACCATCATCGCAACGGCACTGGTTGATACTGGTTCTAAGATGGATGAGGTCATTTACGAAGAATTTAAAGGTACAGGTAACATGGAGCTGCACCTGTCCCGTAAGATTGCTGAAAAACGTGTTTTCCCTGCCATTGATTACAACCGTTCTGGAACACGTAAAGAAGAGTTGCTCACTGCACAGGATGAGCTACAGAAGATGTGGATTCTACGTAAGATCATTCACCCGATGGGTGAAATTGATGCAATGGAATTCCTTATCAACAAACTGGCTATGACAAAAACAAACGAAGAGTTCTTCGACTTTATGAAACGTTCATAGTTCTGAAATAGTTTTGAATAAAGAAAAGCAGCCATTACACCAAAGCGCCACAGGAATGTGGCGTTTTTCTATCCGGTCATTACCCTAATCTACCAAAATGGTATGTATTTTGCATGTCTTTAATTGTGTGATGAATGTCTTTCTGGACAAATGTCTTACAGCTGTTCAGTCAATAATAATTGATCACTATCTACCTACGGCCAGCATTATCCATGTGTTGATTTTTATACATGGTAGGACATCTTATTATTAACACTCAACTTATGGAGTTACTGTCGTATGTACCCACAAGTCAATGAATAATAGATGACCCATCGTTATTTTTGCAGAGAGTTGTTATCGTGAATATTCCCAGCATGAGTGCCGAAATTTTTTGTGTATTTATATTTTCATTCGTGTTTTTGTTTATGGCACACAAGGTTGCAAAAAATATCGGTTTGGTTGATAAACCCAATCATCGTAAACGTCACCAAGGTCTGATTCCGTTGGTTGGTGGATTATCTGTTTTTTTTGGGGTTTGCTTTGCATTTGCTATAACAAAAGAGTTTATACCTCATAAGTGGACATACTTGATTTGTGCAGGAGTATTGGTTTTTGTTGGTGTATTGGATGATCGCTTTGATATCAGTGTGAAGATCAGGGCCGTTATTCAGGCTTTGGTTGGTATCAGCATGATGTATTTCGCAGGCCTTAAACTTGAAAGTTTGGGGTATACCTTTGGCTCTTGGGAAATGATATTAGGTCCTTTCAGCTACATTGTGACTTTATTCGCTGTTTGGGCGGCCATCAACGCTTTTAACATGATGGATGGCATTGATGGTTTGTTGGGCGGATTATCATGCGTTTCATTTGGGGCATTGGGAATTTTGCTATACAAAAGTGGCAATATGGCATTGGCATTTTGGTGTTTTACCCTTATTGCTGGGATCCTACCTTATATCTTTTTAAATCTTGAGCTATTTGGAAAACGTTTCAAAATATTTATGGGGGATGCGGGAAGTACTTTAATCGGCTTTACTATTATCTGGTTATTGATTGAAGTTACTCAAGGAAAAAGCGCTTCTATCAGTCCTGTGACAGCTCTGTGGATAATCGCGATCCCATTAATGGACATGGTTGCTATTATGTATCGTCGATTGCGTAAGGGAATGAGTCCGTTTTCTCCGGATCGCCAACATATCCACCATTTGATCATGCGTGCCGGATTCACTTCTCGCCAGGCATTCATCTTGATTACTTTAGCAGCAGTTTTGTTGGCAGCGGTTGGAATTATCGGAGAACGGTTAAGTTTTGTTCCTGAATGGGTGATGTTGGCATTATTTTTGCTTGCTTTTGTGCTATATGGCTATTGCATCAAACGAGCATGGCGGGTAGCCCGTTTTATCAAACGGTGTAAACGTCGTATGCACCGGGCAGCAAGTCATCATTAATACATTGACTTATCAAAGAGGTTTTGTGCAGTGATAAATTCAGAAACGCAACCTAAACAGGATCAACAGGCTATAGAGCATGAGTTGGATATTCGTGCGCTGTGTTATGCTCTGTGGCGTGGAAAGATATGGATTATCGCACTGGCAATTATTTTCGCTGCCGTCGCTCTGGGTGCATCTTTTCTGATGCAGCAAAAGTGGAGCACAACCGCTGTTGTGGATTTACCGACGACCAATAATCTGGGTAGCTATTACTCGCAACAACAATTTTTGCGTAATTTGGATACCCATATCAATGCCTCACCAGAAGCACAATTGCCGACTATTCCCGATGGTGCATACAAAGAATTCATGATACAGGTTGCGGCGTATGATACCCGTCGTGAATTCTGGCTTGATTCTGATTATTACAAACAGCGCAGGAAAGGGACGACCAAAGCGGATGCCATGTTGCTGGATGAGTTGATCAACAATATTCAAATCACGCGGAGTGATGACAGAAAAGTACCCAATGACAATATCAAGCTGACAGCAGAAACAGCAGTTGATGCAAACCAACTGCTGCGCAGATATATTGCATTTGCCAATCAACGGGCGAGCACCCATCTGAACAACGAAATTAAAGGTGCATGGGCGACACGAACCCAGTCAATGAAAGCATTGGTTAAACGTCAGGAGATGGTAGCCAAGGCAATGTACAATCGTGAACTGAATGTCTTGCAGCAGTCACTGAAAGTGGCTGAGAAACAAGGTATTCACCGTAATCAAACAACCATTCCTATCGAAGAATTGCCTGAATCCAAAATGTTTATGCTGGGTATGCCATTGTTGCAGGCCCAGATTGAAACGTTGGAAGCGACGGGCCCGAATTACAGCATTGATTATGATCAAAACATGGCGATGCTGGCTACATTGAATGTCGGCCCAACTTTACAGGGTACTTTCCAGACTTACCGTTATCTCAGGACACCTGAGGAACCTGTCAACCGAGACAGCCCTCGCCGTGCTTTCATGATGATTATGTGGGGTGCCATTGGCATGTTGGTTGGTGCTGGGGTTGCTTTGGCAAGGCGCTCACGCTCCGTCAGTTCATATAATAATTTCATGTAAATAACTCATAAGTTCTTCAGGGTTAATGACTGTTCTCGGTAGCCTGCCTCTGCGTGCGTCTTGCTCAGGAGTAGGAATGGAAATGGTAATTAACCCACCGCTTTTGTGGAAAATTTGCAATGATTGACAAAATAAGAGAGCCACTGTGAAAGTGTTGACTGTGTTTGGTACTCGACCGGAAGCCATCAAAATGGCACCGTTGGTACACGCATTGGCTAGGGATACTGCCTTTGACGCAAAAGTGTGTGTCACTGCCCAGCATAGAGAGATGTTGGATCAGGTGTTGCACTTGTTCGGAATAACGCCAGATTTTGATCTCAATATCATGCAAAAAGGGCAGGACCTCACGGATATTACCTGCCGGATCCTGCAAGGTATCAAGCCTGTATTGGAAGAATTTAAACCGGATGTGGTGCTGGTGCATGGCGATACGACTACGACTATGGCAACCAGTCTGGCCGCATTCTATCAGCATATTCCTGTGGGCCATGTCGAAGCAGGGCTGAGAACCGGAGATCTTTATTCTCCCTGGCCGGAAGAAGCTAACCGTAAAATTGCCGGACACTTGGCGATGTACCATTTTGCGCCAACGGAAAACTCCAGAAATAATCTCTTAAAAGAGTCTATTGCAGAAAATCGTATTTTTGTTACAGGTAATACGGTTATTGATGCTCTGCTGTCAGTCCGTGACCGCATCATGAATGACGAAGCCATATATGGTCAGCTTGCTGAACTTTATCCCTTCATTGATCCGAATAAAAAAATGATTCTGGTGACAGGCCATCGTCGTGAGAGCTTTGGTAAGGGTTTTGAGCGCATATGTGAAGCGTTGGCCCAGATTGCCAGAGCACATCCTGAAGTTCAGGTGGTTTATCCGGTTCATTTGAACCCAAATGTCAGTGAACCCGTTAAGCGTATTTTGCATGACATTGATAACGTTATCCTTATCAAACCCCAGGATTACCTGCCATTCGTCTATTTGATGAATCATGCCTACATGATTCTGACCGACTCAGGCGGCATTCAGGAAGAAGCCCCTTCTTTGGGAAAACCTGTTCTGGTTATGCGCAGCACCACCGAACGACCTGAAGCGATTGATGCGGGGACGGTGCGATTGGTGGGGACAGAAACACAAACTATTGTCGCAGAAGTGACGCGCTTATTGACGGATGACATCGCTTACCAACAGATGAGCCATGCCCATAACCCTTACGGTGATGGTAAGGCTTGCCAGCGCATTCTTGAAGCATTAAAGAAAAATCAGGTGACATTATGAGTTTTGAAACAATTTCTGTGATCGGGCTTGGTTATATTGGCTTACCCACCGCAGCAGCATTTGCCTCCCGCCAAAAAACCGTCATTGGTGTGGATGTCAATCAACATGCGGTAGAGACGATTAACCGTGGCGCAATTCATATCGTTGAACCTGATTTAGATAACGTGGTGAAAGTTGCCGTTGAAGGCGGTTATTTGAAAGCCGTAACAGTTCCACAAACTGCGGATGCCTTCTTGATTGCCGTGCCTACGCCTTTCAAAGGCGATCACGAACCGGACATGGCTTATGTGCACTCTGCTGCGAAATCAATAGCGCCAGTCCTGAAGAAAGGCGACTTGATCATTCTGGAATCTACTTCGCCGGTTGGTGCGACAGAACAGATGGCAGGATGGTTGGCTGCGGCACGCCCTGATCTTTCATTTCCCCAACAATCGGGTGAAGATTCGGATATTGATATCGCTTATTGTCCTGAACGCGTATTGCCGGGCCAGGTCATGGTGGAATTGATCAAAAACGATCGCGTGGTGGGGGGTATGACAGCCAAATCATCCTCCAGAGCAAGTGAACTGTACAAAATTTTCCTTGAAGGCGAATGTGTTATCACTAATGCCAAAACGGCAGAAATGTGCAAACTGACGGAAAACAGTTTCCGTGATGTCAATATCGCGTTTGCCAATGAACTTTCTTTGATCTGTGCTGAACAGGGCATTAATGTCTGGGAACTGATTAGTCTGGCAAACCGTCATCCTCGCGTAAATATCTTGCAGCCCGGGCCGGGTGTTGGCGGGCACTGTATCGCGGTCGATCCGTGGTTTATCGTATCCCAGAATCCTGAACAATCTCGTCTGATTCATACTGCGCGTTTAGTTAATGACGGAAAACCGCTTTGGGTGGTTGATCAAGTGAAAGCGGCAGTGGCGGATTGTCTGGCAGAAAGCGGCAAACGGGCAAGTGAAGTTAAAATTGCCTGTTTTGGGCTGGCTTTCAAACCGAACATTGATGATTTACGCGAAAGCCCGGCGGTTCATATCACTGAAATGGTTGCACAGTGGCATGTAGGGAAAACCGTGGCGGTTGAGCCAAATGTACATGAACTGCCAAAATCACTGAAAGGTCTGGTTGAGTTGATGGATGTGAAGCAGGCATTGGAAGAGGCAGACGTTGTATTGATGCTGGTGGATCACCGTCAGTTTAAAGCCATTCATGGCGATGAAATAAAGCAAAAATGGGTTGTTGATACAAAAGGAGTTTGGCGTTGAAACGTATTCTAATTACAGGTGGTGCAGGCTTCATCGGCTCTGCGGTTGTCCGCCACATTATCAGTCAGACAGAAGACAGCGTCGTCATCGTTGATAGCCTGACTTATGCCGGTAACCTTGAATCACTGGCTCCGGTGGCTAATCATCCTCGCTATGCGTTTGAACAGGTGGATATCTGCCAGCGTGATGCCTTGGATCGTGTATTCCTGCAATACCAGCCGGATGCGGTTATGCATCTGGCGGCAGAAAGTCATGTTGACCGTTCCATTGACGGGCCTACCGCTTTTATCGAAACCAACATCATTGGTACTTATACTTTACTGGAAGCAGCGCGGGCGTTCTGGCAGCAATTGGATCAGGAGAAACAGGCCAAATTCCGTTTCCACCATATCTCAACAGATGAGGTTTATGGTGACCTGCACGGTGAAGACGGCTTCTTTACTGAAACAACGCCTTATGCACCGAGCAGCCCATACTCTGCATCTAAGGCTTCCAGTGACCATCTGGTCAGGGCGTGGCGTCGTACTTATGGTTTACCGACGGTGATCACCAATTGTTCCAATAACTATGGCCCTTATCACTTCCCTGAAAAACTGATCCCATTGATCATCCTGAACGCGTTGGCGGGTAAGCCACTGCCGGTTTATGGCAAAGGTGAGCAAATCCGTGACTGGCTGTATGTGGAAGATCACGCAAGAGCATTGTATTTGGTGGTAACCAAGGCAGCGCCCGGTGAAACCTATAACATCGGTGGACATAACGAGCGTAGAAATATCGATGTTGTGGAAACGATTTGTGAATTGCTGGAAGAATTTTGTCTTGAAAAAATGTGCCCAGAAAAACCTGCGGGGATAGAGCGTTATCGTGATCTGATTACTTATGTGACGGATCGCCCGGGGCATGATATGCGTTATGCGATTGATGCAGAGAAAATTGAGCGTGAGCTGGGTTGGACGCCACAAGAAACCTTTGAGTCTGGCATCCGCAAGACCGTGCAATGGTATTTGGAGAACGAGAATTGGTGGCGTAGGGTTCAGGATGGCTCTTATGCAGGGGAACGTCTTGGGCTGGGAAACGAATAAGCCCGTCTGGGGGATAGCATGAAAGGAATTATACTGGCGGGGGGCTCTGGCACCCGTTTGTATCCAATAACACGTGGCGTATCAAAACAGTTATTGCCTATTTATGACAAGCCGATGATTTATTATCCGCTGTCAGTTTTAATGCTGGCGGGAATACGCGACATCCTGCTTATTTCTACACCCGATGACTTACCTGCTTTTAGGCGATTATTGGGCAATGGTGAGCAATTTGGCATTCGTCTGAGCTATGCTGAACAGCCCTCTCCCGATGGATTGGCTCAAGCGTTTTTGATTGGCGAAGAGTTTATTGGCAATGATACTTGTTGTCTGGTACTTGGCGATAATATCTTTTTTGGTCAGGCATTTAGTCCGAAACTGCAAAACGTGGTAGCGCGTGAAACAGGGGCTACCGTATTTGGTTATCAAGTGATGGACCCAGATAGATTTGGCGTCGTGGAGTTTGATGAGCAATATCGGGTACTTTCCATTGAAGAAAAACCCGTACAGCCTAAATCCAACTGGGCGGTGACAGGGCTCTATTTTTACGACCACAAAGTGGTCGATTTTGCTAAGCAAGTGAAGCCTTCCGCCCGTGGTGAGTTAGAGATCACCAGCATCAACCAAATGTATCTGGAATGTGGCGAATTAAATGTTGAATTACTCGGGCGTGGCTTTGCCTGGCTGGATACGGGCACCCATGACAGCTTAATTGAAGCGAGCACCTTTGTTCAGACCGTTGAAAAACGGCAGGGCTTCAAGATTGCCTGTCTGGAAGAGATAGCATGGCGTAATGGTTGGCTGGGCGCTGAGCAGTTGAAAGAGGCTGCTGCGGAGCTGGCTAAAACGGGTTACGGCAAATATCTGATGGATTTGCTCAATGTTTATTCACGCCAGCCTTGAACCTTTGATTTGGGATAGCCAATTCTTTGGGTTATCCACTGCGCGTCTGAATTTTTCACCGGAAGCCGCAGCACTAACGACTGCTCAGTTGGATGAGTACGCATTGGTACAGGCAAAAGTTCCTGCACAGCAAACATCCGTTATTGACGGGCTGTCCGCTTTGGGATTTTCTTTGGTGGAAGGCGAGGTGGATTTACTGTTATCGATTGATGCCGGGGATAATGCTGATATTCATACGGGACAAGAACTCATTTCTGCAAAACGACAAGATATACCCGAATTAAAATCAGTAGCGTCTCATGTGTTTACGGATAGCCGTTTCCGTAAGCCGTGGTATCAGCCGGATGACAGTGGTCGATTCTATGCGACTTGGGTCGAAAAAGCCGTTTTGGGGACGTTTGACCACGAATGTCTGCTTATCAATGATGAACGCGGTAGAATGATGGGATTTGTTACCCTGAGAGATATTGGAAGCCATGAAGCACGTATTGGTTTATTGGCTGCTGCACCGGGGAATCATCATCAGGGAATTGGAAAAAAATTAATGTCGGCGGCGCAGCAATGGTGCCAGAACCACCAGATACAACGGCTGAGAGTGGCAACACAAATCAGCAACATCACTGCCTTGCGTCTTTATACACATCGCGGTGCCATTATTGAGAGCACTGCATATTGGTTATACAGAGGATGAAATGATTCCATTTAACAAACCACCAGTAGTCGGCACTGAATTGGAATACATGAAACAAGCGATGGCCAGTGGTAAATTGTGCGGCGATGGCGAGTTCACCAAACGTTGTGAAGCCTGGATGGAGCAGCGCTTTGGCTGTCCAAAGGTGTTGCTGACACCATCTTGTACGGCCTCACTGGAAATGGCGGCTATTTTGCTGGATATCCAGCCGGGTGATGAAGTCATCATGCCGAGTTATACCTTTGTTTCTACTTCCAATGCTTTTGTTCTGCGTGGCGCAACCATCGTATTCGTAGATATTCACCCTGATACGATGAACATGGATGAAACCCAGATTGAAGCAGCCATTACAGAGAAAACACGTGCCATCGTGCCAGTGCATTATGCGGGTGTTGCTTGTGAAATGGATACCATCATGGCACTGGCAGAAAAATATAACCTGTATGTAGTGGAAGATGCGGCTCAGGGTGTTATGTCCACATATAAAGGTCGTGCGCTGGGCACAATTGGGCATATTGGTTGTTATAGCTTCCATGAAACCAAAAATTATTCGGCGGGTGGTGAGGGCGGTGCGACATTAATCAATGATAAATCCATGCTCGCCCGTGCCGAAATCATTCGTGAGAAAGGTACTAACCGTAGCCAATTTTTCCGTGGGCAAGTAGATAAATATACTTGGCGTGATATCGGTTCCAGTTATCTGTTATCTGATCTGCAAGCCGCTTATCTGTGGGGACAATTAGAGCTTGCTGAAGAAATTAACCAGCGTCGCCTGGCCTTGTGGAACAACTATTATCAGGCCCTGAAGCCATTGGCCGATGCGGGGCACCTGACCCTGCCAATCGTCCCGGAAGGCATAGAACACAACGCCCACATGTTTTATATCAAACTGAAAGATGTGGAAGAACGTGGTGAATTCAACCGTTACATGAAAGAGAACGGTATTCTGAGCGTATTTCACTACGTGGCATTGCACACCAGCCCAGCGGGTGAAAAATGTGGACGTTTCCACGGAGAAGATCGTTTTACGACCCGTGAAAGTGACCGTTTAGTGCGTTTACCTATGTTCTACAATATCACTGACGAAGAACAGCAAGCTGTCATCAACCGTATCAAGGAATTTTTCGCCTGATATGTCACTTGCTAAAGCTTCAGTTTGGACGGCAGGCTCCACACTGATCAAAATTGGTGCGGGGCTGCTGATTATTAAATTGCTGGCGGTCTCTTTTGGCCCAACAGGCGTGGGGCTGGCTGGTAACTTTCGTCAACTCATCACCGTATTAGGCGTGTTGTCTGGTGCGGGGATTTTTAATGGCGTCACTAAATACGTGGCGGAACATCATCAGCAACCGGAAAAACTCAGGGCAGTACTGGGAACCTCATCCTTGATTATTCTCGGTTTTTCGACCCTGCTGGCGGTGATTTTCCTCTTGTTCAGTGATGTCATCAGTATTGGCTTATTTGGTCACAATCATTACAAATCTGTTGTGCAGGCGCTCGCATTTATTCAAATGGGTATCGCTTACGCCAACTATTTTCTGGCTATCCTGAAAGGATTCAGGGATGCTCAGGGAAACGCGCTGGCAATTATTCTGGGCAGTCTGACGGGGGTGATTGCCTATGGCCTCTGTTATTGGCTGGGAGGCTATGAAGGTGCGTTGGCTGGTTTGGCTTTAGTTCCTGCATTGGTGGTTTTGCCCGCAGGATTGATGATCTTGCACCGCAAAGTCATTGCATTTTCCGCCCTGAAACCCATGTGGGATCGGGCGATTGCCAGTCATTTGGGTAAATTTACCCTTATGGCATTGCTGACCTCCATAACGTTGCCTGTTGCTTATGTCATGATGCGAAATTTAATGGCGGCACGTTATAGCTGGGAAGAGGTTGGAATTTGGCAGGGCGTGAGCAGCATTTCTGATGCCTATTTACAATTTATTACGGCTTCTTTCACGGTCTATCTGCTGCCGACTCTTTCTCGTTTAGAGAGTAAGCAGGATATTATCAGTGAAATAGTGAAGGCACTGAAATTTGTCTTACCTGCTGTAGCTGCTGCCAGTTTTTCAGTCTGGTTGTTGCGTGATTTTGTTATTTGGTTGCTGTTTTCAGACAAATTTACCGCGATGCGGGAGTTATTCGCATGGCAGTTAGTGGGTGATGTGTTGAAAGTTGGCGCTTATGTTTTTGGTTATCTGGTGATAGCAAAAGCTGCACTGCGTTTTTATGTTCTGGCTGAGGTCAGTCAGTTCCTCTTGCTGAGTGGTTTCTCCCATTGGCTAATACCGAAAAATGGGGCATTGGGTGCGGCTCAGTCATATATGGCAACTTACATTGTTTATTTCATTCTTTGTTGTAGCGTATTTATTATTTATCGCAGGCGAGCATGACAACCCTAATTCACGTTTTGGGATCGGATATCCCACATCACAATCAAACGTTGCTGCGTTTCTTTAATGACGTCCTGGCTCAGGAAATACCTTTTTCGGCCAAACCGTGTTTTATGGTGGTGTCCAAAGACCACACATGGCTGTCGAATTCTAATTATTCTGGTTTGACGATCTCTGTTTATGAGAGTAAAGCCGCTCTTTCACAGGCGGTGATTGAAAAAGCAAAGGCAGATAGAGCAACCCGTTTTTTCTTCCACGGGCAGTTTAACGCTGTTTTGTGGCTGGCTTTATTAGTGGGCAAAATTAAACGATATCAATTTTGGTGGCATGCGTGGGGAGCTGATTTATATGAAGAATCCCATCAACTGAAATTTCGTTTGTTCTATCTGCTTCGTCGCTTGGCACAGAAGCGAGTAGGGCATATTTTTGCCACGCGCGGTGATCTCCAGTATTTTCTCCGGCACACAGGTCAATCCAAAACTCGAGTGCCATCATCATTGCTCTATTTCCCAACCCGGATAGATCCTACTCTTACGGTAACAGAAAAAACATTTTCGCCGGAAGGGATCACTATTCTGCTGGGGAATTCAGGAGATCAATCCAACCTTCATATAGAAGCATTGCATAAGATCCACCATCAGTTTGGGGATGAGGCACGGGTGATTATTCCGATGGGTTACCCTGATAATAACCAGCCCTATATCCAGCGCGTAAAACAAACCGCATTGTCGCTGTTTCCAGCGCAAAACGTCCATATCTTGCAGGATAAAATGGCATTTGACGAATATTTGTCGCTGCTGCGTCAATGCGATTTAGGCTATTTCATTTTCAATCGCCAACAGGGTATTGGAACACTCTGTTTGCTGATTCAATTTGGTATTCCGTTTGTTTTGAGCCGCCAGAATCCATTCTGGCATGATTTGACGGAGCAGCAGGTGCCTGTTCTGTTCGATGGTGATGAATTGAATAAACCCTGGGTGCAGGAAGCACAGCGTCAGATGCTGTCCCTTGATAAAAAGGCGATTGCCTTTTTTGATCCCAATTTTATTGATGGGTGGAAAAGCGCCCTATTGGCGGCATCTGGAGAATATCAATGACCTTGACACAATTCGGTGGGCTGTTTGTCGTTTACGTGAGTTCATTGGCTTTTATCCTGACCTTGACGTATCAAGAATTTCGGCGTGTCCGCTTTAATTTTAATGTTTTTTTCTCATTACTGTATCTGTTGACGTTCTATTTTGGCTTCCCGCTGACCTGTATGTTAGTGTTCCAGTTTGATGTACAGGTTGTTCCGGTAGATTCGTTGCTGCATGCAATGTTGGCGTCAGGCTGTTTTTACGCTATTTACTATGTAGCGTATAAAACGCGCCTTAGCTATAAAACAAAAACACGCAGAAATAATATGGGGCCTGAAACACCCTTGGTTGCTTCTGCACGAAAGCCCTTATTCAATATGAATCGGGTGGAAACTAATCTCACATGGCTGCTGCTTGCTGGTATTGCTGTCGTTACAGTGGGATCGTTCTTTATGCAGAACGGTTTCTTGTTATTTAAGTTACAGTCCTATAGCCAGATATTTTCCAGCCAGGTTTCCGGTGTCGCACTCAAACGCTTCTTCTATTTCTTCATTCCTGCCATGTTGGTGGTGTTTTTTCTGAATCCGACTAAAATTCGTTGGGTGTGTTTTTTGGTAGGAACGGTCGGATTTGGCATTCTGACTTATGTGATTGTTGGAGGAACGCGGGCTAATATCATTATCGCGTTTGCATTGTTTCTGTTTATTGGCATTGTCCGTGGTTGGATCACATTGTGGATGCTATTTGCCGCGGGCATATTTGGAATTATCGGCATGTTTTGGCTGGCGTTAAAGCGTTATGGCCTGGATGTGAGTGGTGCCGAAGCCTTTTATACGTTTCTGTATCTCACGCGGGATACTTTCTCGCCGTGGGAAAATCTGGCCCTGTTGCTGGATAACTACAGCAAAATAGATTTTCAGGGTTTGGCTCCAATCATCCGTGATTTTTATGTCTTTATTCCCAGTTGGTTGTGGCCAGACAGACCTAATCTGGTCTGGAATACAGCCAATTACTTTACATGGGACGTGCTGAATAACCACTCAGGCCTTGCGATTTCACCAACGCTGATTGGTTCGCTTGTGGTAATGGGCGGTGTGTTCTTTATCCCTCTGGGCGCGATTGTTGTTGGTTTACTTATCAAATGGTTTGATTGGGTCTATGAAGCAGGGAAGCAGGAAACTAATCGCTATAAGTCAGCGATTTTGCAAGCTTTCTGTTTTGGTGCCATTTTTAATATGATTGTACTTGCCCGTGAAGGCGTAGATTCTTTTGTTTCCCGGGTCGTGTTCTTCTGCATTGTTTTTGGCCTGTGCCTGATCGCGGCGAAATTACTTTACTGGCTGTTTGAAAGTGCCGGGCTGGTTAGAAAGCTCGTAGTCAGTAACTTGGCTACTTCGCGAAAAACATCTGTGATTTTGGATGTAAGGAAGAAAAATGGCGCTGAATAACGTTCCCAAATATCGCATTCGTGGCCTCAATCTCTGGGGATTTCGTGGTATGTCGCATTTTCTTGATCATCTTTTTCAGGATGGACAAGTAAAAACAGGTACGCTGGTTGCGATTAATGCAGAGAAAGTCCTCACTGCGGAAAAAGATAATGCCCTGAACATGTTGCTGAATGAGGCTGAATATTTATATGCCGATGGCATTAGCATTGTACGGGCCATTCGTCGTAAATACCCTGATGCAGATGTATCCCGGATTGCGGGAGCCGATTTGTGGGAAGCCTTGATGGAACGGGCTGGCAGTGAAGGAACTCCCGTCTTTCTGGTAGGTGGAAAGCCTGACGTTCTGGCGCAGACAGAAAATAAATTGCGTGCCCAGTGGAACGTCAATATCGTGGGCAGCCAGGATGGTTATTTTACACCAGAAACGCGTGATGCGGTGTTTGAACGGATTCATGCCAGCGGTGCAGCGATTATTACTGTCGCAATGGGATCGCCGAAACAGGAGATCTTTATGCGTGACTGCCGAAAAGTACATCCAGATGCGCTATATATGGGGATTGGCGGGACTTATGATGTTTTTACAGGGCATGTCAAACGAGCACCGAAAATTTGGCAGAATTTAGGTCTGGAGTGGCTGTACCGTCTGCTATCTCAGCCAAGCCGCATCCGTAGGCAATTCAAGCTATTGAGGTTCCTTGGTTATTATTACGGGGGCAAGCTCTAGCCCGAAAATTCTTTGTTTTAAGCCTGCCACATGGAAAGTGTGTTGTTCATCTGTGGCAGGTTTTCGCTTTGTCTCTCATCATCGTCCCTTCGCACTTAGCAAAAACGTGAAATAACCACCTTGTTGCGTGATTAGATAATAACCATTATTGATGCTGTTCTCCCCAACCGCGATGCCAAACAAGATTGGTATTGGTGTAATTTTATAATTTTTTATTTCACTGATTGGCAAAACGTGTTTTGATCCCAGCCTTTTTTACAACGATTGATTATCAATTCCTGTATTTTTTCTGTTTGCAAATATAGACATCATAAAAGTGGATAGGGAGTTTTATGAGTGATTCAAAACAGAGCCTGCAAAGGGGACTTGAGGCACGTCATATTGAACTGATTGCGCTGGGTGGCACAATCGGCGTAGGGTTGTTCATGGGGTCGGCCAGTACTTTGAAATGGGCTGGCCCTTCCGTTTTGCTGGCTTACATTATTGCTGGACTTTTTGTCTTTTTCATCATGCGTTCAATGGGAGAAATGTTATTCCTTGAACCTGTCACCGGCTCATTCGCGTCTTTTGGGCATAAATACCTTAGTCCTTATTGGGGCTGTCTGACGGCATGGGGCTATTGGTTCATGTGGGTTTCTGTGGGAATTTCAGAAATCACTGCCATCGGCGTGTATGCCGAATTCTGGTTCCCAGAATTGCCTCAGTGGGTTCCTGCGCTGATAGCGGTCGGGTTAGTGGCTCTGGCGAATCTGGCGGCGGTACGCCTGTATGGTGAATTGGAATTCTGGTTTGCCATGATCAAAGTCACAACGATTATTGTGATGATTTTGATTGGCATTGGTTTGATTTTTTTTGGTTTAGGTAATGACTGGCAACCTATTGGATTAGGTAACCTAACCTCACATGATGGTTTTTTCTCCGGTGGCTGGAAAGGCTTTTTATTTGCCCTGTGTATTGTTGTTGCGTCCTATCAGGGAGTTGAACTGGTTGGTATCACTGCGGGTGAAGCGAAAAACCCACAGGTTACGCTTAAGAAAGCGATCAACAATATCCTGTGGCGTATCCTGATCTTCTATGTTGGTGCCATTTTTATTGTTGTGACGTTGTTCCCGTGGACTGAAGTTGGCACGCATGGCAGCCCATTCGTGATGACCTTTTCTAAAGTGGGTATTGCTTCTGCGGCCGCAGTGATTAACTTTGTCGTACTGACCGCGGCACTTTCTGGATGTAACAGCGGAATGTACAGCGGCGGACGGATGTTGTATGCCCTGGCTCAAAACCGTCAATTGCCCGCTTCACTGCTAAAACTGTCGAAAAACGGTGTGCCGGTGAAATGTATAGCCATCACCATTGGCTGTTTGGTTGCCGGTTCCAGCCTGAATTATCTGATTCCAGATCCTCAGTCGGTGTTTGTTTACGTTTATAGCGCCAGCGTATTACCTGGTATGGTGCCGTGGTTTGTGATTCTGGTAAGCCAACTGCGTTTCCGCAAACATCATGAGGAAGCCCTGAAACAGCATCGGTTTAAATCGATCCTGTTCCCTTATGTCAATTACCTGACCTTGATTTTCCTGAGTTGTGTATTAGTCGGCATGGCGGTTAACCCGGATACGCGTTTCTCACTGATGGTAGGCGGGACATTTTTGCTGATTGTGTCATGTATTTATTTCTTGGTTAAGATTATTTCTTCGCAGAAAAAATCACACTAGTTTGGTAGGTTGATTCTTATACAATAAGGCTCCTTGCGGTGGAAAAGTGTTGTCTTTATCAACTAAATGGGTAAAGCGTAAGCAAATGAATCATTTCTTTTAAAAAAGCACTGGACAGTACGACATTAAATCCGTACTATCCTCCACCGCAACGGCGTTAAGCGCCCGTAGCTCAGCTGGATAGAGCGCTGCCCTCCGGAGGCAGAGGTCTCAGGTTCGAATCCTGTCGGGCGCGCCATTTTAAGCGTGCAAGAGCAGTGACAATGAGTTATCGTGGTCGATAGCGCGCGGTTGTAGCAGTAATTGTAAGTAGTAAACAGTATATAAAAGATAGCTGTTATGGTGGCTATAGCTCAGTTGGTAGAGCCCTGGATTGTGATTCCAGTCGTCGCGAGTTCGAGTCTCGTTAGCCACCCCATCTTTTTTATGACACGCGAGGGTGGCGGAATTGGTAGACGCGCTAGCTTCAGGTGTTAGTGTCCTTACGGACGTGGGGGTTCAAGTCCCCCCCTTCGCACCATAAAAAAGAGAAAAGATATATTTCGGCGAGTAGCGCAGCTTGGTAGCGCAACTGGTTTGGGACCAGTGGGTCGGAGGTTCGAATCCTCTCTCGCCGACCAAATTCTGAGAAATCCCCGCTACTGCGGGGATTTTTCTTTGTATTGTTTTGCCAATCAAAAATTTTCCTGCCAATCAAAAACTCCCTTGCGGATAAAAACACTTATTTTCCCCTTTTATTTCTTTTTAATTTCTTTGTGGATTCCCTTGGTGTGGCATTGAATATCATGGTTTTTCTTAATGCTTCAACCAGTTGTTTTAAAAGTTATTTTTAGATTGATGTTGTATTTCAACGACAAACCATACCATCAAGTGTCTCAGAACAACGACATTTAACTTATTGATTTTTATCGCCTAAATGTAAGTACCTTGAAACGCGTCTCAAATGGGAGACGGTGTTTTTGATTGTTTTTAGTGAAAATCAGGATATCTATTATGGAAAGTCAGTCAAAACGTGGGTAAGGAAAGCTTATCTTGGTTGAAAAAGTTGGCACGTTAAATGCATCATAAGAAATTGTAGATACTCATCCCACTCCTTATGACAGCACATGACTTCATAAACTCCGGGATGATGTAGAGCTGATTGTCAGTGCCTATGGTCCACGTTATAGATGGGTCATGTATTGAATAGTTAGTTGATGTGATATGCTTTTAGCTTTTTTAGGTGAAGTATGGCTAAAGTTGACGTTTATTGCCGTTATTGTCTCAAATCAGAAAAAGTGAA